>JAATGH010000352.1 GCA_015654745.1 Enterobacterales bacterium | reverse complement strand
TAGACCGAATATAGGAATCGTATTCGGTCTTTTTTTAAGTGATTAATTTTTTAAGTAAAATTTTATAAAAAACGAAAATAAACGAAAAATCCACGAAAACCTGTATCCGGCCTTTTAGATCATGACGTATTCCTTTCCCCTGGTATCCACGTATTTGCGTGTCATTTGCGCGGATTTGTGACCAAGCAGTCGTTGAGCAAATTCCTCTCCTTTTTCTATAGTATACAAGCGAGAAGCCGGGCTTCTTATTTCGTGGAAAGTAGGCGGGCTAATATTAAATTTTAAACCTGACTTATTACGAGCTGCTACAAACGATTTTGTCAAACCATCCGAATTCATCGCGGCCGGCCCCTTCGAAGATCTCCTTTTTGCGCTAATCATAAAATCGGTTCTGCTTTCCTGCCTGCATTGTTCAATAATCTCTCCAAGATTCAATCTCGCTGATTCCAGCGTCAGGTCAAGGGGGATCGCCAGTAACATCCCGGTCTTACCTTGTTAAACATGTAATCTTCCATCCGATACGTCTGAAAATTTCATAATCGTCACATCCTCCCGTCGTTGACCGGTAAAATTGTTAGCCTCAATAGTTTGGCTAATCGCATCCCTGCGGGCGATCTGACCTAAAGGGATTTCCTTCCCAGTTATTGGGTTGCGCCAGTAGAAGGATTTATAAAAGCGGCGGTACGTCAGATTCCTGGGTAAATTGGCATCATATTTTGTTGGCCGCCGTGTCATTGATCACCTTCTCCATAAACGCGGTACGTGCAGCCTCACTATTCTGGGCTTTCAGTATTTTTTTGCTAAGTGTCATACTATTTGGCTTGATATAAATAGTGTCTTCTCTAACCCGATATTCCTTACCATGCTTTTCTGGTGCAGGATAAAGGTTTCCATTACGTGCCCATCGTTGGAGCGTTTGAAGAGTTGGGCGTTTGTTTTCATATGCTCTTTCGCACCATTCTTCCAGGGTTAATAGTTTCATTGGTCAATCCTCGGTGAACGGGCACGCCGAAGCTATGCCCATTATGGTCATTTGGTCGCAGGTGGTACCGCATCGTTTTCCTCGTCACTGCCGATATCGTTAAGAATGATTAAAACAGGCTTACCCGCTGCAAATTGACTTTTTGGCAATAGGCGCCTAGTTGTCGTTTCCTCTTCTGTGATGATCGAACGGTCTAACCAGCTCATGATTATTCCCCCTCCGCGCTCGCAGTCGGGAATACGTGCCCCTGGCCGCAGGTGCTATTACCATCCGGCCGGCGCTCAGTCGTTATCGGCATGGACTTTAACGTAGGTAAGATGGCTGGCATCGTTCATGTGAAACGGGAAGGGCTGCCACGGGCAGTTTGCGAAATCATCAATGCCTACGATACCCTTGACATAATTCGCCGAATACGCGAACAGTTCTGGGAATATGATGGAAACGATTATAAGAAAAGCCGCGAAATCTATATCCACCAGAAATCACAGTAGCGCTGCACGGGTTCGGATTTTGACGGATCCGCCAATTCACGAAGCCAATCGCTACGGGAAATTTTGATTTCATAGCCATGCGTCGCAAGTCCACGGCTAGTCCACATGTTCATGGCAAAGGCGTCAGCCGTTCGACCTGAGTTACCGCCGGTGCCGCAAGGGATTTCAGTAAAAAACGCCCACTCAGCGCCTTCGTGCCAATTACGTAGGATGGCTTTGAGTTCTGATGATGTGGTTTTGTGAAACGTTGCTTTAGTTGCCAATTATTTATCCTCCGGCTATGGGCTAGGGCTTTCTCAGGCAATAAAAAACCCGGCGCGCGGCCAGGTTGTTAGATTCGGTTCTTCACTTTCGATAACAGGGAAATGGAGTAAATTTATAATAAATTCAATATAATAAATGATAATGCTGTTTTGCTGCTTCACAAATCCAACTCTTTAGAATAGCCTGTAATTATATACAGTAGTTGGTATATGACGGCAAAGTAGGGCTTCTCCTATTTGGGACGCTCTATCTCTTCGATAGCGTAATCTTGAGGTAGGCTATGACTATTCCAAACGTAGTGGTTTCCGCTCCATCCCAACTTTTTACCTTACCCAACTCATTCGCCGCGATTGCAGGTGGCTCGATCTATATCGGGCAGATTGATACTGATCCGACTGTGGCAGCAACCCAGATACAGGTTTACGTCCAAAATGCTGACGGTAGCATCACGGCAGTAAGTCAGCCTATCAGCATCGGTGCTGGTGGGTACCCTGAGTACAATAGCGCGGTTGCCAAGTTCGTTACAGTTGAGGGGCAGTCAATGGCTGTTCTGGATGCGAATGGGGTGCAGCAATTTTATTATGCTGAAGTATCAAAATATGACTCATCCTATTTTAGAACACAACTATCATCAAACTCTGGCTTTTCGTATATTGGATCGTTCAGTGGCACCATTTTTTAGCCCAGGGCCAATAATCTGGAACCTTTTCATTTTTATAGCCGTCAGGATTATGGCCGAATGTCCACCCGCGCTCATTGGTGTAGCGGGCATAACATGAAGCAGCCCCGGCCATTTCTCCGCTTTTGTGCATATCATCATGCCCCGGAGCCCATCCCTCGCCGATAACCTGACGTTGGCGTTCGGCTATGACCGCAACATTGCGCGTATTGAGCCGGTTAACTCGACTATCAGCAAGCTTCGGATCGACAAGGTTCAGGAGCCGCGCCTGGTGGCCGAGACTTACCGCATTAAGGCGGCCACGGCCAAGCTTACTGCCGAAACGCAAAAGCTTACTGCTGAAAATAAAGGTGTCACAACGCCGTTGAGCGACGCAGTGAAAGAAGTTCGGGACTCCGGCCAAGATGGGCTGATTTAAATTTGCGCGGTGGTGTTATAATGATAACAATCAATTAACTCAGGACGACACAGTGGAATTTACCACCGAGAATACAAATAACGGCGAATTATTAACCATTATACTGATTAGTAAAATTAATGGTGCGGACTATCGGGCGCAAGAAAGCATACCGGTTATGCAAGCCGATGCTGACGAAATCAGACGCGCCAAGGCAAGGCTCATATCTCAATTTAATGAGCAACAAACCGGCGTTTAATCCTCGCGCCGGTACCTCCAGAATAAATACTAGGCCGGCGAAAGCTGGTTTTTTTATACCTAAAAAAGTTGTTAACGGGGTCGCCAGCACTCCGCCAGCCAGCATTGCGACGGATGATGTGTATATTGTTCAATCGATATCTTATACTGGTGACACATGAGGCCAAGCTTAGTACATGGACATGATGTGTATGGCACGAGGGGCTGCGGATTTACAGTACGTCAACTCTTCAAATAAGACACCTGGGTGAATTAGTAATGAAAAGACTTACAATAATCGCGATGTTTTTCCCAATTTTTTTAACGTCGTGCAGTTGGGATGATCCTAACGGCATCAAAGCGGAGGAGAAGTGGATAGCTCAATCAAAAGAAGATACGATTGCTTACGAGAAAAAAGTTGATGAAGACCAAAAGAACAGACTGAAAAAGGAAGAAGAAGAAAAGGCGCAATTTGAGGCATCTCATCCTGAAGTTGCAATAGCGAAGGGAGATATTGGCCCCTCATCGTCTACTGATGCTAAATTTGCTGCAGCAATGAATAATTTAGGCTTTGTGACTCGTTATCCGGGTGCGCAAACACTTGATAACGTATATGTTAAGGTCGGGACCTACAAGCTTACAGCTAATAGCTTTCAAATGGCAGTAGCGGAGTACGCTGATGAATGCAAAAGAGCTTCCGCATATAGCGGTAAAAATTATAGAAATGCTTGCATTTCTACTTTGACCAGCGGCCTTAACAATTTTTCAGCTATGTTGAAAAATAAAAACATACCTGATATAACCAAATCTGTGGCCTTGGGCGAAGCGTCATTCGGCAAGTCTATTGATTTTGAACACGCTGCAAGACTTGCAAAAATGCACTTTAAGTTATGTCAGCAAAAAGGTAATCAAGGGTATGTCGAAATGGTAACACTCGCTGTACCTTGTGATGGAAGTGCGGACGTATTGGATATTCATACAGCTCGAAAAATGGGCTTCTTGTAAATTTAAATCCTCATATAACCCGCCACTCAGCCTTTTTACACTTGATATCAATCAACCCGCCGCGCGCGGGTTTTTTTATGGAGTTTTTCCATGCCCGTTTCTAATTCTGCCCAGGCCGGGGATACGTCCCAACTTAACGAGGCGTTATTAAAAAAATCTTTCAGCAAACTTGTAGTCCCTCCGGTTTTTAGTACCACCCCCAATGAGGATCTCCGGCCAGTTTTTGCCTCGCATAGATAACGGGTGGCATATGACCCAGTGTGCTATGCGGACGTTCCTCGTTGTATTCTGTGCGCCAGTCTTCTGTTAGTACGCGGACTTTAGACAACGTTCTGAACAGATACATATCGAGTATTTCTGTTCGTAGTGTTTTGTTAAACCTCTCAATAAATCCGTTCTGCATCGGCTTACCAGGCTGAATAAAATCGAGTATCACTCCATGGCATTTTGCCCATTCGGCTAAGGCGGCGGCAGTGAGTTCTGGCCCATCATCACTTCGTATAAAAGCCGGGTAGCCTCTTTCTGCACTTAATCGCTCCAACACGATGAGCCGGTATATTCAGATCAACTTCGATTGCCAGCGCTTCCCGGTTAAAGTCATCAACGACGCTAAATAACCTGAATAGCCGTCCGTCGATCAAGGCATCACTCATAAAATCAACTGACCAGCAGTGGTTCATTTTATGTGGAATAACCAACGGCCGTGGATGCCTGTTAGGTAAGCGTTTTTTCCCTTTGCGCCGAAGGTTGAGTTTTAACAATCGATAGATCCGGTAAACCCGCGTAGCATTCCACAGTAACCCTGCCTGGCGTAACTTATTGAACATAAGTCCAAAACCATAGGCCGGATACTGATGCACCAATTTTTGTAGTGCTTCGACCACAGGCAGATCCCGTGCTGTGTTCGGGTAATAATGCAACAGGCTTCGACTGATACCGATAATCCGGCACCCGCGCCGTTCGCTGGCCTGATGTTCCGTCATAACGTAACGCACCAGCTCACGCTTTTCAGGCACCGTTAACGTTTTTTTGAAACAACATCTTTAAGAATTTCATGATCTAAGCTCAGGGATGCGTACATTTGCTTTAATCTGCGATTTTCCTCTTCCAACTCTTTCATCCGTTTGATATCAGAGGACTCCATGCCGCCATATTTGGATTTCCAGTTGTAATAGCTGGCTTCCGACACACCGTTTTCGCGGCACACATCCTTCACATGCCGCCCCCCGACAACTTCTTTAAGAACCCGCAGGATCTGAGTTTCAG
>JAATGH010000007.1 GCA_015654745.1 Enterobacterales bacterium | reverse complement strand
ATTGTCTGCAATGTGGGCCATAGCGTATTTCGTTCTTTATTGTCAGCATTGATGGGGGATAGCATGCCATAGCAGGCTGCCGGACACGAACGTTAGCGTAGCATAAGGCCGATAAAAAAACTGAATTCAAACGAAGATCAACCGGATCGTCCTGTGGATAACTTTGTGAGTAAAAAAAATTTTTAACTTTTAAATATCTGCTTCAAAAGTATTGCTTAATAAAAAACACATAAAAATCATATTGTTATTGGAATTAGCACGCTAATCTCATATATATCAATAGCATTCCCTATTTGTGGATATAACCCGGCCGCGATCCGCTTTGGAATATAGTCGTTTTTTTCGCTTCCAAAAGCATATACAAACATGAGGGTTCCCGACAGGATAACCAACGGAAATATCTATGTGCCACGACGTATCTCTTTCCCAAAAAAAAACGCCGGCGTAAAGCCGGCGATACACCGTATATGTCGTTAAAATCAGTTCTGAGTCAGTAAATATTTGACCACGTCGACAAACTGCTTTACGTAAACCTCTTTGGACGACATATCTAAACCGTCATTTTTGACCATATATTTGCCGTTGACAAACATAGCGGGCACACCACGTAATTGCAGATCGGACGCGGCTTTCTCCTGCTGAACCACCAACGATTTAACCACAAAACTATTCCAGGCACCGTCATATTCCGCCGCGCTGACGCCCGCTTTGATAAAGACATTGCGGATATCATCGGGGGTTTGGATCGTCTGGGTTTTCTGGATGCCGTGAAACAAAAGCGGGCTGACCTTGTCTTCCACGCCCAACGCCATCGCCACAGCCCAAGCCTGAGTCACCTGTTTGCCCATGTCGCCGCCAAGGAAATCCACATGGTATTTGGTTATTTTGGTGCCTGCCGGCAGTGCCTGTTTCACGCTACTGGATATATGATAATTTTGTTCAAATTCGTAACAATGCGGGCAATAAAAAGAGAAAAACTCCAGCACCTGCGGCTCATTGGTGACCGGTTTATCGAGTTGGATATATTGCTGCCCTTCCGAGAACTGTGCAGCCGCAGCGCTAAATGCCAGCACCAGGCCTATAAGCGCAAACCAAATTTTTTTCATCAACACTTTCTCCAATATTTAATAGGTAGGCATAAGCTGTAATGGGGGTTCATGCAATAGCTTTACCTGTTCCGTAAAGATCAATGTCTGCTGCGACCAGAACGCCCCCTCAACCATCCAGGGGAAACTATAAGGAAACGCAGGATCACCCCAGCGCCGGCTGATCCAGGCCAGGTAATAAATCATGCGCATAGCCCTTAAGGGTTCAATTAAAGCCAGCTCGCGTGGATTGAAATCCATGAACTCGCCGTAGGCGTCCAGCAATAACGACAACTGATATTGTTGATCGATGCGATCGCCGGTCAGCAGCATCCAAAGGTCCTGGACGGCGGGGCCATTGCGGGCATCATCAAGATCAACAAACATCGGGCCATCGCGCCACATGATGTTACTGGCATGCAAATCACCATGCAAACGCAGCGGTCGCCATTGCGTCGTCCAACATAACTTAACTTCGTCAATTAACGTGTCAACGGATTGTAAAAAAGCCGTTTTTTGTTTGCCGGTAATCAAACTGCTGCGCTCAAGCTCGCGCCGGGGCTCATACAAATACTCTTCAAGGCCGATCGTTGGCCGGGCGGTGAAACATTTATCGCCATTGTTGCGATGGATTCGGCCGATAAAGCGCCCAACCCATTCAAGCTGCTCATCGTTGTCCTGTTCAAACTGCCGGCCCCCGACGCTTGGGAACACCGCAAAATGAAAACCCTGATGTTCCAGGAGGGTGGCGCCGTTAATCCGCAATGGCGGCACCACCGGGATTTCCGCTTCGGCAAGCCCGAGCGACAGCTCATGTTCCTCCAAAATCTGATCCACCGACCAGCGTTCGGGACGGTAAAATTTGACCACGTAGCGTTTTTTGTCTTCGTCGAGAAATTGATAAACGCGGTTTTCGTAGCTGTTCAGGGCGGTTAACCCTGAATCCACCCGTAAACCGGCGCCTTGTAAGGCATCCATGATGAGATCTGGCATCAATGTCTTGAAATTAAATGCTGTAGTATTCATAAAACGCTCGTTTTATTGCCTGCGTCTATTCTTTGATAATGCCGCGCACACGCAGGATCGCGGTTTTGAAGTCCTCTTCGTAGTCTTTTTGCAGCCCGGGAATCGCTTGGGTTTTGTCGGCGCCGCGCATTTTTAGGTGATAAATTAACGTATCGTCGGATAACGCGGTTAAGTCACCGCTATAGCCGGCTTCTTGTGCTAACTTTTGCAAGAATTGCAGTAAATTAAGGTCGGACTCCTTTTGCCAGGCTGGGTGAAGCAGTTCGATTAGCTCGTTAACGCGATGATATTTCATAACTCAGCCCCTCAAAATGGTATTAGTGATAATGTATCAAGATTCAACGGACAGGATAAACATCATTGTTCAACCACCACTGAAACATTGTATCTTAATATGTGGGGTCACCTATAAATGAATAGGCGTAACGGGAAAAAACCATGCTGAAAAGCGAAATAACCGGCGTGATATTGGCGGGTGGACGCTCGATACGCATGGGTGGCGAAGATAAAGGGCTGATAGCGCTTAACCATGTGCCCTTGTACCGTTATGTCCTGGAACGTCTCTCGCCACAGGTGGCGCAGGTCATGATTAGCGCCAATCGCAACCTGGAGCATTACCGTGAAAGCGGTCTGAAAGTGATTAACGATACTTTGCCTGATTATCCCGGCCCGCTGGCCGGCATGCTGGCGGGACTGCGGGCGGCGGACACGCCATGGGTGGCATTTGCGCCCTGCGATGTACCGATATTTCCCACTGATTTGGTCACCCGTCTGTGGCAGGGCAAACAGAAAGCCTTCGCCGCCTTTGCCTGCGCGGGTGAACGCGATCATCCCGCATTTTCATTGCTACACCGCTCGTTAATTCCGGTGTTGGAAAACTTCCTCACCGGGGGCGATCGCAAAGTGGTGCTGTTTTTTGCGCAGATAAACGCCCAACGGGTGGTTTTTCCCGTGGAACCGCGAGCATTTACCAATCTCAACACTCCGCAGGATATACAGCAATGGTCAGCCAGCGAGCCAGGACACAGCGAATGACACAGCCACATCCGCCACTGTTAGCCATCACCGCGTTCAGTGGTACGGGTAAAACCACCTTATTAAAGCAGCTCATCCCGTTGCTTAATCACACCGGCATACGTATCGGAATCATCAAACATACCCATCACAAGGTTGATGTGGATACGCCGGGAAAGGACAGCTATGAACTGCGTAAAGCCGGTGCGCGGCAAACCATGGTGGCCAGTGAAGCGCGCTGGGCGCTGATGACGGAAAACCAGCAGCCCGTCATGCCGTCGCTGGCCTGGCTGGCCGCGCAAATGGATGCAACACAAATCGACCTGATACTGGTTGAGGGCTTTAAACATGAACCTATTACCAAGATTGCGCTGTTTCGATCGCAGACCGGCGTTGAGTGGCGCTCGCTTATCGACCAGCATGTGATCGCCGTGGCCAGCGACGTCCCGCTGGATATCACCCTGCCGCTGCTGGACATCAATCAGCCCGAGGCTATAGCACTATTTATCAAAGCGTGGTTACATCATCGGCAGGATACCTCCAATGAATAGGTAACTTTTCATTATGTGTTATCTCTTTTTTATGCGAACTGTTATTTGAACCACTAAATAACGATACATATAACCACGGTTTGTCCTAAAAAGGGACCGGGATAGTGCCCTTATAACCCTACATAACATTGAGGTATTAGCTAATACTCCGCGATATACTCTCACACAGTACTTTGATTTTGATAATATTTCTGATCATCTCCCTGGTAAATATTTTTGGCCATTAAAAGCAAAACTCGTTAATAACCTTAAAAAATATTAATATAAAAGTTATCAATTGTTTAAGTTAGCTCAGTTATGATTCCCTAGTTAATATTGAATAACAATCTATTTAATATGGCACTCGAGCGGCATTTAGTTACCTTTAGAATAATATCACCGACAAAAAATGAATTATCACAAGGACAATTCTAAAAATATGCGTAGAAAGCAATCAACATCCCAAGTTAGAGAGCGCTTTTCCTTGATGAATCACATCACGGAATAATTAACCAACATGAATATAATTGGTTAAACCAATCATCAACTAGATTACCAATTATTGTGATTACTTTTTATATGGTAAGCCCTCATCACATATAATTCAACTCAATTACATTACGACTATATTTATATGATTAAATTAAAATATTGCATGGCTGTCGTTAGTTTGACAGCATTGTTGGTGGGTTGTTTTTCCACCGAGAAAAAAAAGGAATTAAAAAAGACCAGAGGCGGTAATATCACTGATGAAAGTAATATAGCCTCAATGCGTCGCGGTAAAGACTCTCCGCGAGCACGTATTGAAAATGAGGCAAAGGGCGATAATAGCCAACCGTCGACAGCCGTCGCTTATAGGTTTGATGGAGCGGTTAGTCCCAAGCCGAAAAATATTGATAGTTATCATTTTGGCACCTCGCACATTGATTTCCCCGTGTATGGAAAAGGAATTTCTGGCACATCCTTTGATATATTGCTTCCCATAAAAGATGCTGAGCAGCATCTCATATTTAGCCAACTCGGTCTAAGAAAGCAAGATAAAAATAATATCGCCAATATCGGTTTCGGACAGCGTATTTTTTTTGATCAATGGATGTTGGGCTATAACACCTTCTTTGACGCGCAGTTATCGGGCAATCAGCATCGCCGGGGAGGGATCGGCTTAGAGCTGTGGCGTGATAATTTAAAATTATCAACCAACGGTTATTATAGATTGTCTGAATGGAAAACATCTTCATTACTAAAAGATAGCCGGGAACGGGTTGCCAACGGCTTCGATATTGTCGCCGAAGGTTATTTGCCGCGTTACGCCCAGCTGGGGGCGAAAGTAAAATATGAGCAGTGGTTTGGCAAGGATGTGGCGACCTTAAGCCGTCAAGAACGCCACAAGGATCCCTCGGCATTGACCTTGGGGCTAACCTATACTCCAGTGCCCTTAGTCACCTTGGGCGTGGATCATTCTAAGTGGAGCCACGGCAAGCATGAGAGCAAGATAAATCTTGGCATTAACTACCGCTTTAACGTGCCATTAGAGAAACAACTCGATCCGCAATATACCCCATTGGCCAGATCGCTGGCGGGAAGCCGTACAGATAGAGTGCGGCGTAATAACTATATAGTCCTTGAATACCAGGCGAAAAAACAGACGTTGGGAACGATCACGCTGCAGCTGCCGGCGGAATTGAAGGGCCATGGCGGTGAGGAGCAGAGTCTTAACGTCACTATTACCACCGATCACGTACTTGATCGTATCGTTTGGGATAGCGGTTCTTTTACCACGGCGGGCGGAAGCGTTAACCGCTCAGGCAAGAATTCAGTCAGGGTTAAATTCCCAAAATTTAATCCTCTTGGTGAAAATCATTATCGTATCTCGGCGGTGGCCTACGATAAGCAGGGCAACAGCTCCAATCGCGCTGAGACGATTATCATTATTGAACCTTACTTGACTGAACACGCTATTCTTTCAGCCCAAAGAACGATAAAAAACCCTGATTTAACCTATCGGCCAGAATACATACACGAAAACAACGCTAATAAAAAACAGGATCCGACTCAAGAAATTATCGATGATATCGAACAAGAATCCTTAGAGTCTTACAACTATAACGATAAAGACAATCATTCTGAAAGCGGAAAAAGTGATAGTTCTCATGGTGGTGGTTATTATGAAGTGAATCCTAATTCAGATGAAAGTGATGCGGAGGATGAGAAATCTTTATATCCTGAGTCTGAGTCTGAGTCT
>JAATGH010000287.1 GCA_015654745.1 Enterobacterales bacterium | reverse complement strand
GGCATGGCGAAAGCGGTGGCGGGCGCGCTGTCTAATGCCGGATTTCGCCACGGGGCGATTATCGCCCGCAATCAGCAGACCGGGCAGCATCTGGCCGATCTTTATGGTTATCAATGGCGCGCGGATGAAACCGGTCTGGACGCCAAGCTCTTGATTAATGTGACCCCGGTAGGCATGGCGGGCAGCGCTCAGGCAGACGATCTGGCCTTTAGCGAGCAAACCATCATCCGCGCGGATGTGGTGTTCGACGTGGTGGCGCTGCCGGCGGAAACCCCGCTGATCCGGTTTGCCCGCATGCATGACAAAATCCTGATTACCGGGGCCGAGGTCATTGCCATCCAGGCATTGGAGCAATTTGTGTTATATACCGGAGTTCGGCCGGAACAGGACCTGGTCGCACGCGCGGCGGCCTTCGCCCGCGCCTAAGCTTTGCGGTCTATCATCTTTCGCCAGAACGCCATTGCTGGCTATGACACCGGGCGCATGGCACGCGCCCGTGATTACGTCATAATGTTGGTCTTAACCTTATCTTAAATAGTGCAGCGAATGCACCACCCCTAAGCACTTCGATCAAAAATTTCCAATCCTGAAATTTTATCCATTGAAAATCAATAAAATACATTGCTTTCCGCATTGGCATATTACTTGCTTTTAATTAGTTAATTAATTAACAAGCGATAAAAACCTAATTCAACCAACCGGAGGGTAACGACATGACCGTTGATGAAGTAATAACGCGTTTTGAGCAAGAACGTGAAAAAATTTGGTTTGAGCAGCCGGATGAAGTGCGGGATTTAGGCCGGGGTGTCGTCCCACGCGGTACCGGCTCGCGTGGACAATACCTGAGTACCATTATTTTCGCCGAGGGGGAAGCGCGCACCATGGCGGACGAAATGCTGTGGGGCTTGATACGGGTAGCGGAGGATACCGACGCTGATTTACCCACGCTGCAATCAATAATTAAAGAAATCATTGGTTATAAAGCGGACTTTTTTGATTTTGTCAGCCTGCCCTACGCCGCATCCATGATTCATCTGTATGTGGAAACCGCGTGCCAATGTACCACCCTGCACGATCTTTGCCGTTTATCCCATGCCGCACTCTCTTATGCCAACCGACTGCATATGTGGGTTGATTTTATTCTGCCGTGGGGCCTTGGCGATGGTTTTCGCCGGGTCAAGCCGGCCTGACCTTTACCTATTCCTTTTTAACGCTACCATCAGGTGCCAGAATGAAACTCAGAATGAACGTTGCGGACGAACCTATTTGTGTAATTGAAGTGTGGGAAGATAAGGTGCCCAATTTAGTCAAAGAGCTACGGGCAAAGTTACCCATGAAAAGCGTATTGCAACACGGGAAATTGATTGGTGATATGGTTTTTTTCACCATGCCTATCGTCGCGCCTTGGGAAAACAAATTCAAAACCGAGGACGTAGGCAAGATGCGTCGGGAAAAATACGGCAAGGTCACAGGATCGGTTTGCTTTTACAGCCCTCGCCAACAATTCTGCGTAGTCTATGGTGACGATACCGCCGAGGAACCGTTGCCCATTTCCTATATTGGTGAAGTCATTGAAGGCGATTTACAATTACGCGTCACCGGCCTGGAAACCTGGTTTGACCAGGGCCGGGTGGTTGAGCTGGAAATTATAGAATAACCGGCCGGCCGGGCCGCCAGGCTCGGCTCGCCCAATCATCACTCTCCCGGGGCTATCGCCCGCTCCATTAACAAGTCTCTTATCGCCTGCTCGATAAATGCCGTTTCTTCGTGAAATCTCCCCGGCGCGCCGGCACAATGGCCATAGGGCGAGCGTAGTGGACGCCATTGGGCCCGTTTAAGATAGTGGAATTCTTGGCGCGCTTCTTCCAACGTAAAATAGAGATCGGTATCGCAAGGCATCACAATGGTATTCGCCGTGATGGCGCCTAACGCCGCCGCCAGGCTGCCGACAAACGGCAGCGCCAGCCCGGCGTCGGCCCGTTGCCAAGTGTCCAGCATACACAACAAATCGTTGGCGTCCCAAGCCTGGTGATCGCGTTCCCAGTCACATAACAGTGCCTCCACGGTGTCAAATCCCAGCCGGCGATAGCGTTGTTCCCGGTAGAATGCGGCGCAATAGGCCCAACCGGCGTACACTCGTCCGAACGCCGCCAGACCGGCCAACGGCGGGGTGCGGTAATGGCCCCGTTCAAATGCCGGATCCGCTTGCAACACCGCTTTTATCCCGGCCAGGAAAACAGCGTTTAGCGGCCAGCAACGAGCGCTGCCGCAAATCGGCAGCAGCGCGCCAACCTGTTGCGGATAGGCCGCCGCCCAATACCAGGCCTGCATGGCGCCCATCGACCAGCCGCATACCAACGCCAATCGACCAACGCCAAAATGGGTGGTAATCAATTGATGCTGCGCCCTGACATTATCCTCCACCGATACGCGGGGAAAGCGTGGACCGCGTTGATGCGGGGAATTGCTGGGCGAGCTGGACAGCCCATTGCCGAACATATTAATCACAATGATAAAATAACGGGCGGGATCCAACGCGCGGCCAGCGCCGATTACCTGGCGGTAAGCGCGGTGGGTGCCGGTATACCAGGTAAGCAGCAGCACGGCGTTATCGCGCTCCGGGTTAAGCTCCCCGTGGATTTCATAGATTAACGCGGCGTCTAGCAATGTCTCACCGGATGTTAATCCAAACGATCCGAGTGGATACGAAAGATAATCAGACAAAGATCCCCCTTGGCCCGACGGCCGATAGAAAAGATATTAATTAATCAGCTAGTTAACTTGTTGATGATTTCCCGCCTGTGCTAGTATTTGGTGATTCGCTCTGTTAGCCCCCTTATGCTGAATTAACGTTATTAGCCGATACCCTCGGTGCGGACGCCATTTATGAAAGCCAATGAAGTAAAATCAAAAGATACGGTTAAAAGCGGTAAAAAACTGCAAAGCGACGTGGCCAATACCTTGCAGGATTCGGCCCTGGAGCTGTTTGCCGGGCAAAATTACTCATCGGTAAGAATCAAGGATATCGCCGAAGCCACCGGGCTTAATTCAGCGCTGATTTATTATTACTTCGGTTCCAAAGAAAATTTATTTCTCAAGGTCATCGAATCCACGGTGGAAAAAGCCTTCGAACAATTCGACTCCATTAAAATGAACGCATCCAATCCCAAGGATGTGCTGTTCTTGTGGATCCAAATTCATATTTTGCAATTCTATCTGTTGCAAAAATTAGCCAAGATCAGCCTGGACTATGCCAGTACCAATGGACGAACGCCCGCCATTGATAAAGCCATCAAGAAGTTTTATGAAAAAGAGTCGGTGGTGCTGAAAAACACCATCACCGACGGCATTACCGCCGGCGTGTTCCGCGCGGTCAATCCGGTTGATATGGCCATGTTTATCTCCACCTTCCTCGATGGGGTGTTATTCCGCACCGTAATGTTTCCCAAATTCAAGTACAAACACGCGATAAATTGCATGCGCGAATTTGTCTTCGAACATCTGGACATTAAGCACCCTTAAGGGTGCCGCGCCGTCGGCGATAGGCGGCGGGGCGGGGTCGCCCGCGTGGCGGCACGACGCGATAGCCAATGGCGGGACGCCGGTTAATGGGCAAACAGCTGCCCGATATCTTTAAACGCCTTAAATTCCAATGCGTTTTGGCACGGATCGAGCAAAAACATCGTGGCCTGCTCGCCTATTTGCCCCTTGAAGCGTATATAGGGTTCAATCACGAACACCGTACCGTGCGCGGTCAAGCGCGCCGCCAGCGCTTCCCAATCATCCCAATCGAGCACGACGCCAAAATGCGGGACCGGGACATCATGTCCATCGACCGGATTGGTATGGGCGTGTTGCTGACCGGCGGTTTTCGGATGTTCATGAATGACCAGTTGATGGCCAAAAAAATTAAAATCCACCCATTGCTCGCTGCTGCGGCCTTCTTCACAACCAAAGACCTCGCCATAAAAATGGCGGGCGGCGGGGATATCGTAGACAGGTAGTGCCAAATGAAACGGCGCGACGGACATGGTGCTACTCCTCTGGAGAGTTAAAGATCGATTACTAGACGCGGCGTGCGCGCGCGCGAGCAGCAGAGCAGGATTTGGTTATTGGCCTGCTTTTGCGCCGCACTTAGATAGTCATCCCGATGATCCGGGATGCCGCCCTTCACCTCGGCCAGGCAGGTACCGCAAATGCCTAAACCACAGGATATTTCCACCTCGATCCCTGCCTGGTTTAAGGCGCCGGCAATGGTTAAATCGGCGGGGACGGGGATAATCTCCCCGGTGCTGAAAATCTCGATTTCAAATGTCGGTTCGCCCTGGACCGGCGCGGGGGTAAAAGACTCGTAATGACCATCGGCCTGAGGAAACCCTAGCGCATCGCAATACTCGCTGACGCTCTGCATAAACGGCAGCGAACCGCAATAATACAGCCCGAACCGGCCATACCGTTGTTGCCAGTCGGCCACCAGCGGCGCAAGCCGCGAAGCTATCTCGTGATCGCGCGGATGGATGACCAGATAATCCCGCACCGCGGCATACTCCGGCTGGTCGGCAAACGCGGCCAGGGTTTCATGCCGGCCAAAATAGTGCAGTTGAAACGGCCGCCGTTGCGCCCTCAGCGACTGCGCCATCGATAATAACGGCGTGAGGCCGATACCGCCTGCCAGCAGCAGCGCGGGATGCGGCAGCTCCGCCAACGGGAAGTCATTGCGCGGTGCGCAAATCTGGATACTCCTGCCCAGGGTCAACCTATCGCGCAGGTAGGCCCCAGCCCCCCGGGAATCGGGAGCAACCAGAATAGCCAGCCGATAACGTTCGGGCCGTCCCGCATCCCCGCACAAAGAATACTGGCGGATTACACCATCGGGCAAGCGCAGCGATATATGCGCTCCGGCGGTGAATAACGGCAACGGGGCGCCGTCGGAACGGGCAAGCGTAAAAATAATCACCCCATTCCGGTACACTTTCTCCACTACCGTAACCGCGAAAAACGTCGGTGCCGTCTCCATAAATTCGCCTCAGAATAAGGTGCTGTATTGATCGATTTCCCACTGGCTTACGTGGAGGTGGTAGTTATTCCACTCCTGGGTTTTATATTTGATAAATTCATCCCGCAAGGCGGTACCCAGCGTAGCCTCAATAAAGGGATCGGCCGCAAAGGCTTCTACCGCTTCATGCAGGTTCTGCGGCAGGAAATCGATACCCCGAGCCCGGCGTTCCTGTTCCCCGATAGCGTAAAGATTGTCTTCGTTGGGCTCGCGCGGGTCGATTTTTTCGCGGATACCTTCCAGTCCGGCCGCCAGGGCCAGCGTTGCCGCCAAATAAGGGTTAACAGCCCCGTCCGCGTTGCGGGATTCGCAACGGCCGCCGCCGGCGGGTACCCGTACCGAGTTAGTGCGGTTGTTGGAACCGTAGGAATTAAACACCGGGGCCCAGGAGAAATAGTTCATCGCGCCCTGACGCACCAACCTTTTGTAGCTATTGACCGTCGGCGCGAAGGCGGCGCATAACGCCCGGCCATGTTTTAACAGCCCGCCGATAAAATGGTAGCCGGTGTCGGACAGGCCCAGTCCGCGGGGATCGTCCCCGCTGGCAAAAACATTATCGCCAGTATGGATGTCATATAGCGACATATTAAAGTGCGCCCCGGTGCCGGTTTTATTGGCAAAAGGCTTTGGCATCATGGTCGCCACCAAGCCCAATTCCTTGGCATAGTGTTTGGCCATAAATCGGAAAAAAATAAACCGATCGCAGCTGGTTAACGCATCGGCATAATTAAAATCGAATTCATATTGAGAATTGCCATCCTCGTGATCAAGGGAATAGAGATCCCACCCCAAGTGGTTAATGGTGCTGGAGACTTTGTCCAACCAAGCAAACTGATCGATAAATCCGCGCAGGTCATAACAGGGCTTGATCAGCTTATTGTCTTTTTCCGGAACCGCCAAGCCGCCATCCTCGCCGCGTTTCAATAAATAGATCTCGCATTCGATACCTAAATTAAAACCAAACCCCATCTCCTTGGCCTGGGACAGTACATTTTTCAAGGCCACCCGGGTATTAAGCGCATAGGGTTCGCCTTTAAACGCATTATCGGCCGGCATCCAGGCGATTTTGGGCTCCCAGGGAAGCTGGATAATATGATCAAGATCCGGAATGGAGGTCAGTTCATCTTCGTTGGGCAATTGGCCGAGCCCGTCCAGGGCATAACCGGTATAGCGCTCAGATCCGGCTGCCATTTGACTAAAATGACCGATCGGCACTACCTTGCCCTTGGGTACGCCATGGATATCCACGTACGCGCCCATGCAATACTCCACGCCTTTCTGTTTTAGCTGTTCGGCAATTTCCGCTATTTGTTGCTGACTTTTTTTCATATTTTGCTCTGCTCTGAAATGAATATTGTCTACGCCCTGCATTATTCGCATGGCAAAAACGAAACCCGGGCACATTCATCCGTTTCGCCCGCTAAGCTCCGGATGGCGCGGCGTTACCGCCGGCCCGCGCCGCGCAATCGATGAGATGTAGAAAATTGATTAGGTATGCTCGACGACGGCGTGAGGTATATAGGGCGCCTCAAGCGCCGCAATATCGTCCGGCGTCAGGGTCAGCTCGGTGGCGCCGACGGCGTCCTCAAGCTGTTGGAACGATGTGGCGCCAACGATCGGCGCCGCCACCGCGGGTTTCCCCAGTAGCCATGCCAACGCGATCTGCGCCTGGCAAACGCCGCGTTCGGCGGCGACCTGGGTCACCGCCTGGATAACGTCACGGTCGGCCTGTTCGCTGGCGGTATAGAGGAAACGAGCATAAGCATCGGTGGCGCCGCGCGCGGTAGCGGCCATCTGCTGCCACGGACGGGTCAGGCGCCCGCGCGCCAGCGGGCTCCATGGCGTCACCCCTACGCCCTCCGCTTGGCACAGGCCCATCATTTCCCTTTCTTCCTCGCGATAGAGCAAATTGAGGTGGTTTTGCATGGCGATAAACGGCGTCCAGCCATGTTCCCGCGCCACGTGCAGCGCTTTGCAAAACTGCCAGGCGTACATGGAAGAGGCGCCCAAATAACGCACCTTGCCCATCTTTACCAGGTCATGCAATGCTTCCAACGTCTCCTCCAACGGGGTGTTATAATCCCAGCGATGGATTTGATACAGGTCGATATAGTCGGTATTCAGCCGCCTTAAGCTCGCGTCGATTTCCGTCATGATGGCCTTGCGCGACAGCCCCTGGCTGTTTGCGCCCTGGCGCATCGGATTAAACACCTTACTGGTGATCACCACGTCCTCGCGCCGGGCAAAATCCCGCAGCGCGCGTCCCAAGATCTCCTCGCTATGTCCTTTGGAATACGCGTTGGCGGTATCAAAAAAATTGATCCCCAATTCCAGAGCCTTCTGAATAAATGGGCGGCTTTGCTGCTCATCCAGCGTCCAGGCGTGGCCGCTTCGTTCCGGCGCGCCATAGGTCATGCAGCCGAGGCACAGCGCGGAAACCTCCAGACCGGATCGCCCGAGTTTTACCATTTTCATGCTAATTCCTTGGTTTATCTAAGAGTAAGACGTTACCGCCCGCCTCAAATGCGGGTGCGAATATAATTGGCCAGATGCCAGACGGTGGTTTCCAAATGGCTCAGCCGCCCAGGACGCGCCAGTCTGGAGAGACTGCCCCGCTGCTGCGCGGCGTTAATCGCCAAATCCTCATCGATAATCGACAGGCTGGCCGCTTTCATCTTGGCGGCGGTATCGGCGAACCCTTCCTGGGCACTGGTTTCCTTGGATACCAGCACCAAACGGTGCCAAATGGTCATATGCTTATTGATGGGCAATAAGGTGCTTATGCTGAGCCGGTCGGGATTGAGACCGATGAGGCAACTGGGATAGATCAGCATCAGATCGATTTGCCGCATATCCGCGTCATCGAAGCCGGGTAGCGGGATCAAT
>JAATGH010000318.1 GCA_015654745.1 Enterobacterales bacterium | reverse complement strand
CTGGTTAACTGAATGCTCAATGATAAAGATCTCTCCACCTGGCAGACGTTCCGTCGCCTATGGCCGATGATCTCTCCTTTTAAGACCGGCCTGATCGTAGCGTCCATTGCCTTAATCCTGAATGCCGCCAGCGACACGTTGATGCTGTCATTGCTAAAACCGCTACTGGATGACGGTTTTGGTAAAACCAACAGCAGTATTCTGGTCTGGATGCCGCTGGTGGTTATCGGGCTTATGATCGTGCGGGGACTCACCAGCTTCGTCTCCAGCTACTGCGTATCATGGGTTTCGGGTAAAGTGGTTATGCAGATGCGCCGGCGATTGTTTAGCCATATGATGGCCATGCCGGTATCGTTTTTTGACCAGCAGTCCACCGGCACGTTATTGTCACGTATTACCTATGATTCCGAGCAGGTTGCCTCGTCGTCATCCGGCGCGCTGATCACCGTAATCCGTGAAACCGCCTCGATCATCGGCCTGTTTATCATGATGTTTTATTACAGCTGGCAGCTGTCGCTGATCCTGGTGGTGATTGCCCCCATTGTCTCCATTGCCATCCGTCAGGTTTCGAAACGTTTTCGCAATATCAGCAAAAATATGCAAAACACCATGGGACAGGTGACCACCAGCGCGGAGCAAATGCTCAAAGGCCATAAGGAGGTGTTGATCTTTGGTGGTCAGAAAGTGGAAAGCGAACGTTTCAACCACGTGAGCAATCGCATGCGCCAACAGGGCATGAAGATGGTTTCCGCCTCCTCGGTGTCGGATCCGGTGATCCAGTTTATCGCCTCTTTGGCGCTGGCGTTCGTGCTTTATGCCGCCAGTTTCCCGAGTGTCATGCAAAACCTCACCGCCGGCACCATCACCGTGGTGTTCTCCTCGATGATTGCCTTAATGCGTCCATTGAAATCGCTGACCAATGTCAACTCCCAGTTCCAACGTGGGATGGCCGCCTGTCAGACCCTGTTCGCCATCCTGGATATGGAGCCGGAAAAAGACGAGGGGACGTTGGACATTGAGCGCGCTCGCGGTGATGTGGAATTCCGCAATGTGACGTTTTATTATCCCGGCAAGGATGTACCCTCCCTGCGGGATATCAATCTGGTTATTCCGGCGGGTAAAACGGTGGCGTTGGTCGGGCGCTCCGGCTCCGGCAAATCCACCATTGCCAATCTGCTTACCCGCTTTTATGACGTACAGCAGGGCGAGGTGCTACTTGATGGGCACGACCTGCGTGAATATCAGTTGGCCGCTTTGCGTAACCAGGTGGCGCTGGTATCGCAAAATGTTCATTTATTCAATGACACCATCGCCAACAATATCGCCTACGCCCGTCAAGACCGTTTTTCCCGCGAACAAATAGAAAATGCTGCCCGTATGGCCTTTGCCATGGATTTTATTGATAAAATGCAGCAGGGGCTTGATACGGTCATTGGCGAGAACGGCGTGTTGCTTTCCGGGGGGCAGCGCCAGCGTATTGCCATCGCGCGGGCGCTATTGCGTGATTGCCCGCTATTGATTCTGGACGAGGCCACCTCGGCCTTGGATACGGAATCCGAGCGGGCGATCCAGAAAGCATTGGATGCGCTGCAGAAAAACCGTACTTCCCTGGTCATTGCCCACCGGCTGTCAACTATCGAAAAAGCGGATGAAATTCTGGTTATCGAAGATGGCCGTATCGTGGAGCGTGGGCCGCACGATATTTTGTTAGCGCGCAATGGCGCATATGCCCAGCTGCACCGGCTGCAATTTGGCAATGATTAATCGAATCTGGTTCGGCGGTTCGCGGTGGTATTGGCTACTACTACCGTTTGCCTGGCTGTACGGTCTGGTGAGTGGGCTAATCAAGCTCGGTTTTCGCCTCGGATGGCGCGAGGTTCATCATTTTCCGGTCGCGGTGGTGGTGGTCGGTAATCTTACCGTCGGCGGCAATGGTAAAACGCCGGTGGTGCTGTGGCTGGTCGAGCAGCTGCAGCGGCGCGGCTGGCGGGTTGGCGTGGTATCCAGAGGGTACGGCGGGCATGCGGAACGCTACCCATTGTTGCTGGATGAGCATACCACCACCGCTCAGGCGGGGGATGAGCCGGTACTGATTTTCCAGCGCACCGGGGCCGCCGTCGCCGTATCGCCGCGCCGGGCCGACGCGGTGGCGGCGTTGCTCGACCGTCGGCCGTTGGATGTGATCATCACTGACGATGGTTTGCAGCATTATGCCTTAGGTCGGGATGTCGAGTGGGTCGTGGTGGACGGCTTAAGGCGTTTCGGCAATGGCTGGTGGTTGCCAGCAGGCCCCATGCGTGAGCGGGCCGGGCGCCTGGGCAGCGTTGATGCCGTGATCGTCAACGGCGGTACGCCGTTGCCCGGCGAAGTGCCGATGCGGTTGCTCCCTGGCGACGCGGTGAACGTTCTAAGCGGAAAAACCAGCCCGGTTACCGAATTACCTGGCGTCGTGGCAATGGCGGGCATTGGTCATCCCGCGCGGTTTTTTGCCACGCTGCGCGCGCTGAAGGTGAATATCGACCGGGAGGTGCCGTTTGCCGATCATCAGGCATACGGCGAGGATCGGCTGGCGGCGCTGGCCGGGGCGCACCAAACGTTGCTGATGACCGAAAAGGATGCGGTAAAGTGTCGTGGTTTTGCCCGGTCCAACTGGTGGTATTTACCGGTAAACGCGCAACTGCCGCCAGACGATACGCAAAAACTGTTGCAGTCAATCGAGGGTAAAATCCGCCGCTATCGATAGTCGTCCCCTGGTCAATGTCCGTGCGGGGCAATAGCGCGCCACCACGAATCGATTCCATGACGCCAAAAAACAATCGGCCCGGACATCAATGATGGCCGGGCCGAGAGAGCGATGTTTTTTTGCTTAGCGGCTATAATTAGCAAACAAAGCAATTATTTTATTTAATTTTTTCATGGCAGGCTTGTCTCTTAATTATTGAAAGTGTGATGTAGCTCACAAAAAATATTACGCTCTTCGATTTTAGAGATCAACCCTATTTTGCAAAAATGTTAATGAATGTCGTAACCCTGTGCTCTCATCATGCCCTCGCCAGACCTTACGCCTCTCGGAACCATTCCCGCCCTTCGCCGCATTATGCTATTCTCTCGACCGAAGACGCATCGCGGGATGTGTACCCTGGAGGAACTATGGATCATCGTTTATTGGAAATCGTGGCTTGCCCGGTCTGTAACGGCAAACTGTATTTTAATAAAGAAAAGCAGGAGCTCATCTGTAAATCGGACGCCCTGGCATATCCAGTGCGTGATGGTATCCCCGTATTATTGGAAAGCGAGGCGCGCGCCCTGACTCTTGATGAGACCAACCAATGAGTTTTATCGCAATTATCCCCGCTCGGTATGCTTCCAGCCGCTTACCGGGCAAGCCCCTGGCGGATATTAATGGTAAGCCCATGGTGGTGCATGTCATGGAGCGGGCGCAGGAATCGGGTGCGGATCGGGTTATCGTCGCCACCGATCATGCCGGTGTGGTGGATGCGGTGCGTCAGGCGGGGGGCGAAGTGTGCATGACCCGTGCCGATCACCACTCCGGTACCGAACGCCTGGCGGAAGTGATCGAACGCTACCAGTTTGATGATAGCCAGATCGTTGTCAACGTCCAGGGTGATGAACCCTTGATTCCACCGGTGATTGTCCGCCAAGTGGCCGAGAACCTGGCGCACTGCGAGGCCGGCATGGCAACCCTGGCGGTACCCATCACTACGGCGGAAGAGGCGTTTAACCCCAATGCGGTGAAAGTCGTCATGGATTCCCGCGGTTTCGCGCTCTATTTTTCCCGGGCCGCTATCCCTTGGGATCGTGAACGCTTCACGTTATCCCGCGAGACTATCGGCGACACATTTTTACGCCATATTGGTATTTACGCTTACCGTGCCGGGTTTATCCGCCGTTATGTCAAGTGGCTGCCCAGCCAGCTTGAGCAGATTGAAATGCTGGAGCAGTTGCGGGTGCTATGGTATGGCGAAAAAATTCATGTTGCCGTCGCCCGCGAAGTGCCGGGTATCGGCGTGGATACCCCGGCAGAGCTGCAGCGGGTGCGGGAACTGATGCGACGGAGCTAAAATTGCGCGGCTGATTCCCTCAACATTGATCTGCAATCAAGAAAGTTGTCGGCTACGCCAGCATGATGGCGGATAACGGGTATACCCGTTATTTATTCGCTTATCCATATAAAGGCCGGATCTGTCATGGAACTGTTGAAAGCAGAGTTGAGCGCAGTATTGGGGGAATCGCTGAGCCGTATCGAGCGGATCAGTGAGCAGCCCTATGCGCATCTTTATGCTATGTACGATAAAGAAGGTAACCCACTTTCATTACTGGCGAAGAGCTACATTTGTCAGGGTATCGCCCAACAAGAAGCCTATAAGCTATCCATGCTGTCACGGGAAGGCGAAGTCCGGCTGCCCACGGTATTCGGCCTGGTAATGACCCAGCAGGCGCCTTATAAAGAACTGCTATTGCTGGAGCGTTTGCGCGGCGTCTCGGCGGAAGCGCCCGCGCGTACTCCGCAGCGCTGGGTCTTGCTTAAAGATCAAATCGTCGACAGCATATTGGCCTGGCATCGTATCGATAGCCATGGCTATGTGGGCTCCGTCGACAGCACCCAAGAAAATACGTGGCCGAGATGGTACGCGCAGCGCGTCGAAGTCATCTGGTCGACGCTGCTTAAAGTCTCGGCGCCCCGGCTGACCTATGAAGATCGCAATCTGCTGTTTCGTACCCGCCAAAGCCTCGATCGGTTATTTGCGGATTATCAGGAAAACTGCGTGTTGGTGCATGGCAACCTGACCCTGCGCAGTATGCTCAAGGATCCACGCAGCGATCAGCTACTGGCCATGCTCAATCCCGGCCCCATGCTGTGGGCGCCTCGGGAATATGACCTCTTTCGCCTAAGCGAGGAGGGTATGGATAAGGATCTTCTGTTTCACTATCTGAACAAGGCGCCGGTGGCGGAGGCGTTTCTTTATCGGCGCTGGGTTTATGGTATCTGGGAAGCCGCGGCGCGCTATATCCATACCGGCCTGTTGGATCGCACCGCCTTTGAACTGGCCGGCCGCGAACTGCAGCCATGGCTGGAGTAGGTCATTAATCACCGGCGGCGCTGTGAGTCAATCGTTGCCAAATGCGGCCCAAGGTTTCATACCAGGCGCGATCGGCGTGCCCAAGCCAGAGCGGTGATGGCAGCACCCGTTCCCAAATATTCAGCGGACTGTCGATCGCCAGTTGATTGGCCGGCGCGGGTAGCGGCGACAATCCTTGCTCCTTGAAAAATGCCATGGCGCGCGGCAGATGATTGGCCGAGGTGACTAATAAAAACGGCTGCGTGCCCACCAGTAGCTTGACGCTGGCCGCTTCCTGACGTGTGTCCCGCGGCTGATCAAGCGTGATGATATCCCCCGCCGGTACCCCAAGACTTTGCGCCACCCGCGCCGCGGTTTCCGCGCTGCTGACCGGGTTTTCCCCCGCCGCCGCGCCGGTAAACACGATTTTTGCCCCGGGATGATCGCGGTAAAGACGAATACCCTCAGCCACTCGCGGCAAGCTGTTGTTAATGAGATTTGAACTGGGCGCCCAGAGAGGGTTAAAGGTATAACCGCCGCCCAAAACCACCACATAGGCGATTCCCGTTTGCTGACCATGATAAGTGGGATACGCCGCTTCAATCGGCGAGAGCAGCCGGTCGGCTACCGGTTGCAGACTTAATAGCAATAGACACCCCCAGGCCAAGCTGACCACGCCCTTACCGGTCCGCTGCCAGCGGGTCAGCCAAAGTAACAGCAGCCCGACACCCATCAGTAGAATCAACAGCGGCAGGGGCAGCAGCAGGCCGCCAAGGATTTTTTTAAGGGTAAAAAGCATTAAAAACCGCTCCAATTGGGTGAAATATGGTCAACCAGGCGCGATCCGGCGCCCGGAGGATTCATTCTAGGCCAGCCTGTGACAAAATAGTCTATTGACGGCGGGTTTTTGGAGAAATACCCTTTTCCGTCCGCTATGCCCGGAGCATCTATTATGCAGGACCGCAATTTTGACGATATTGCTGAAAAGTTTGCACGCAATATTTATGGCACCACCAAAGGGCAAATCCGTCAAGCAGTGGTCTGGCAGGATTTACAAACCTTACTCACACGGTTGCCCGATCGTCCGCTGTATGTGCTTGACGCCGGTGGCGGTGAAGGCCGAATGGCCTGTCAACTGGCGGCGCTGGGTCATCAGGTCTTGTTATGCGATTTGTCGGCCGGCATGATTGAACGTGCGCGGCAAGCCGCAGATCTGCACTCTGTGAGCGCCAACATGCAATTTGTGCAAAGTGCCGCTCAGGACATTGCGCCCCATTTGGAAAGACCCGCCGATCTGATATTGTTGCATGCGGTATTGGAATGGGTGGCGGAACCGCACGATTTATTGCGGGGACTGTATGATAGTCTGGCACCGGGTGGCGCGCTGTCGCTAATGTTTTACAATAAGCACGGCCTGGTGATGCGAAATATGATTCTGGGCAACATCGACTTTGTGGCCGCCGGTATGCCGAAGCGCAAAAAACGCTCGCTGATGCCGGACCATCCTTGCGATCCCGTTCAAGTGCTAGGCTGGCTGGCGGAGATGGGGATGACGGTAAGCGGCAAAAGCGGGGTTCGGGTATTTCATGACTACCTGCAAAATAAACAGCAGCAACAGGATGATTTCCCCGCTTTACTGGCGATGGAACAGCGTTACTGCCGGCAGGAACCCTTTATCAGCATGGGACGCTATATTCATGTCATGGCGCATAAGCCCTCCCTGAAGGAAGAATTATGAGTGAATTTTCCCAGACTGTACCGGAACTGGTCGCCTGGGCCCGGAAAAATGACTTTTCATTGTCGCTGCCCATCGAACGGCTTGCGTTTGTGCTGGCCATTGCCACACTAAACAGCGAGCGTATGGACGGCGAGATGAGCGAGGGCGAACTGGTGGACGCCTTCCGCCACGTTAGCCAGGGTTTTGAACAGACCCATGAAACGGTGGCAATACGGGCGAACAACGCCATTAACGACCTGGTGCGCCAACGCTTGCTCAACCGCTTTGTCAGCGAACTCGCCGATGGCAACGCCATCTATCGATTGACGCCGCTCGGCATCGGCATCAGTGATTATTATATCCGCCAGCGGGAATTTTCCACGCTGCGCCTGTCGGTACAACTGTCCATCGTCGCCCAGGAGTTGCAACGGGCCGCGGAAGCCGCGGAGGAAGATGGTGATGAGTTCCACTGGCACCGGAACGTTTTTGCGCCGCTAAAATACTCGGTGGCGGAGATTTTCGACAGTATTGATATGACCCAGCGCATCATGGATGAACAGCAGCAATCGGTAAAAGACGATATCGCGAAGCTGCTTAACCAGGACTGGCGCGCGGCTATCGCCAACTGCGAGCTATTACTGTCGGAAACTTCCGGTACCCTGCGCGAATTGCAGGATACGCTGGAGGCGGCGGGGGATAAACTACAGGCCAATCTGCTGCGGATTCAGGATGCCACCTTGGGCCACCAGCACCTGACCTTTATCGATAAGTTGGTTTTCGATCTGCAAGGCAAGCTGGATCGTATTACCAGTTGGGGCCAGCAGGCGATAGACTTATGGATTGGCTACGATCGCCACGTGCATCGGTTCATCCGTACCGCTATCGATATGGATAAAAACCGGGTCTTCGCCCAGCGTCTGCGCCAATCGGTACAACATTATTTTGACCATCCCTGGGCGCTCACCTTCGCCAATGCGGACCGTCTGCTGGACATGCGCGACGAAGAGCTGGCCCTGCGCAGCGAAGAAGTCACCGGCGAGCTGCCGCCCGATATGGAATACGAAGAATTCAGCGAAGTGCGTGAACAGCTCACGGCCATGATAGAAGAGGCGTTGGCCCGCTATAAACAACAACAGCTACCTCTTGACCTCGGTCAGGTAATGCGTGATTACCTGGTTCGTTTCCCGCGCGCGCAACAGTTTGATGTTGCGCGTATTTTAGTTGATCAGGCCGTACGTCTCGGTGTGGCTGGATCGGATTTTTCCGGATTGCCGCCGCAATGGCAGGCAATCAACGATTACGGTGCTAAGGTACAGGCCCATGTCATCGACAAGTATTGAAGAAACCATGCCGGTAAAGTTGGCAAACGCGTTGTTGAACCCCCTGTTCCCGGCGCTGGACAGCGCGCTGCGTTCCGGCCGGCATATCGGTGTGGAAGAGCTGGATAACCATGCGTTCCTGATGGATTTCCAGGATGAGCTGGAGGGATTTTACCGTCGCTACAATGTGGAACTGATCCGGGCCCCGGAGGGTTTTTTCTACCTGCGCCCGCGTTCGACCACGCTTATTCCGCGCTCAATATTATCCGAACTGGATATGATGGTGGGGAAGATACTCTGCTATCTCTATCTCAGCCCGGAGCGTTTGGCCCATGAGGGTATTTTCACCCAACAGGAGCTGTATGACGAACTGCTCGGCCTGGCGGACGAAAATAAATTGCTCAAGCTGGTTAATCAACGCTCCACCGGCTCCGACCTGGACCGGCAAAAACTCCAGGAAAAAGTGAGGACCTCGCTTAATCGTCTGCGCCGGCTGGGCATGGTGTGGTTTATGGGTAACGACTCCGCTAAGTTTCGCATTACCGAGGCGGTGTTTCGTTTCGGTGCCGATGTGCGCAGCGGGGACGATCCGCGCGAAGCGCAGCTGCGCATGATTCGCGATGGCGAAGCGATGCCCATTGAACAAACTTTGTCGCTGAATGACGAGCAGGATGACGACAATGGCAATCTCAACGATAGATCGTCGGAAAGCGCCGAGGATGAACTGGCATGATAGAACGTGGTAAATTTCGCTCGTTAACCCTGGTTAACTGGAACGGGTTTTTTGCCCGTACCTTTGATCTGGATACCTTGGTCACGACCTTGTCCGGCGGTAACGGCGCCGGGAAATCAACCACCATGGCGGCCTTTATTACCGCCCTGATCCCGGATCTGACGTTATTGCATTTCCGCAATACCACCGAAGCCGGCGCCACCAGCGGTTCCCGCGATAAGGG
>JAATGH010000437.1 GCA_015654745.1 Enterobacterales bacterium | reverse complement strand
TTTATTCGGCATGTTGTTCTGATTTTTGTTGTTTTACTTTGACAATCCGCTGCGCTTTTGCGAAAACATCAGGGTAAGAAGAAATTATTAGTTGGGTTTGGACAGGCAGTATGCAAGGTAGTAGACAGAGACGACCTAAAAAAAAACAGACAAGGGTCTTTAAACAAACCCTGATACATTGAAGTCTGCAGGGGTGTGGCAAGCTCAGGGAAGGAATCAAGAGAGACAAATAACAATGGTAGACAATAAGAAACGCCCGGGAAAGGATCTCGACCGGATTGACCGTAACATCCTCAATGAATTGCAAAAGGATGGACGGATTTCCAACGTCGAACTTTCAAAACGGGTAGGTTTATCCCCGACCCCTTGTCTGGAACGCGTGCGGCGCCTGGAGCGCCAGGGTTTCATTCAGGGCTATACTGCTTTACTTAATCCACATTACCTGGATGCGTCTTTATTGGTGTTTGTAGAAATAACCCTTAACCGGGGCGCACCCGATGTGTTTGAGCAATTCAATACCGCCGTACAAAAGCTCGAAGAGATACAGGAATGCCATTTGGTATCAGGTGATTTCGACTATCTGCTCAAAACACGGGTACCGGATATGTCGGCCTATCGCAAGCTGCTTGGCGAAACGCTATTGCGCCTGCCGGGAGTAAACGATACCCGGACCTATGTGGTGATGGAAGAAGTCAAACAAAGCAATCGTTTAGTCATTAAGACACGTTGAGTCACAACACAGGTGCAAAACGGGCGGTTTTTAGTTACACTCCTGTGCATCCATACAGTTTCAGCGCCGGTAAGCCTTCCGGCGCTGTTATTCAAGCATTTATAGCGGTTTAGAAAACCCTGGAGAGCCTTTCTTGAGCCAGGAATATACGGAAGATAAAGACGTTGCACTAAAAAAACTCAGCAGCGGCCGACGGTTACTCGAGGCTGTGCTGGTTGTCATGGCTATTTTTGCCCTCTATTTGATGATTTCCCTGGTCAGCTTTAATCCTTCCGATCCCAGTTGGTCGCAAACCGCCTGGCATGGACCCATTCATAATTTGGGGGGGGGGATAGGCGCATGGCTGGCCGATACGCTGTTTTTTACCTTCGGTGTGCTGGCCTACACGCTGCCGCCGATCATGTTGATTTTCTGCTGGACGTCATTCCGTCAGCGGGAGGAGCAGGATTACGTCGATTATTTCGCGCTGTCGCTGCGCCTGATCGGCTCGCTGGCGATTATCCTTACCTCGTGCGGCTTGGCCGCGCTGAATATTGACGATCTCTACTACTTCGCCTCGGGCGGCGTTATCGGTAGCCTGCTCAGCAATGCCATGCTGCCGTGGTTTAACGGCATCGGGGCAACGTTGACGTTGCTGTGCGTCTGGGCATCGGGCCTGACTCTGTTTACCGGCTGGTCGTGGCTGACCATCGCTGAAAAAATCGGCGGGGCGGTCATGGGGTGCCTGACGTTTATGTCAAACCGCTCGCGGCGCGACGAGTTGGATTATGAAGATCGTTATGATGAGGACGAGGATGAGGACGCGCTGGCGGACGACGATGGTTCGGACGACACGCTGAAAAATAGGGTCGTCGACCTCGACGATCCGCTATTGTCCTCTCCTGGCGTCGTCGGCGTGAAGAATTCCGCGGTGGCCAGCGCCATCGGGACGGTGCCTGGGCCCGCCGCCACCACGGCCCATCCGGACGTCGCGGCGCAGTCGGGTAGCGGTTTGGCGGACAGCCTGGCCAAAGGGTTGGGGCCGCAAAACAACGAGGGCGGCGTCCCGGTGGCTGATGCGGCCGCGAACCCGCTGGCCGCTACCGCCGCGGTTCTCGCGGCCGTCGACGCCGATATTGCGAGGCCCGTGTCTGCCGGTGTTTATGCAGAGCAGTCCTCGACGCCGGATACCCATCCACAGGATGCCTCGGCCATACCCCAGTACCGTTTTGAATTGCCGCCGGACCCCGCCGGAATTGGCGGCGCCGACGCGGATGATGACGGCCCGCGCATGGGCAACTGGCTGGTCGACACCGGCGAACCTCACACGCCTTATGACTTCCGGGTGGCCCAACGCGATAGCGATCGGGTGGTTGGGTCGGCGGCGGAGCATGACGCGGCGGAACTGACGTTTATGCCTGCCTTTAGCGCCACCAGCGATGATAACCCCCAGGTCAAGCAAGGTATCGGTCCCGAACTGCCGCGCCCCAATCCGGTGCGGATCCCGACGCGGCGAGAACTGGCATCCTTTGGTATCAAGATACCTTCGCATCGCAACATCGTGCAGCCGCAGTCCCACCCGTTATCGCAGCCGGAGCCGCAGTCGCAACCGGTGTCCACGGTCACCGAGATGCAGCCCGATGACGAGGACATGGCCCAACAGGCGGCGCTGCAGCAGGAGTTCATGCAGCAGCAGTCGCAGCGTTATGGCGCGGCGGCCGATGCCGATGCCGATGCCGATGCCGAGGAAGCCTTGCAGCAGCGGCGTCTGGCGGCCGAATTCCAACGGCAGCAAGCGGGACGTTATGAGGGGGAACATGGACCTCATGGCAACCATGCCAATAATGTGTTATCCACCGCGGCGGCAGGCGCGACCTCGCCGGTTTCGCCTCTGGCCGGTATCGATGCTCATTCAGCCTTGAATTTTTCCCCGCTGACGGATTTGCTGGACGACACCCCCGTGGAACCGCTGTTCACTCCGTCAATCCATCGCGAACAGGGCGAGCGGGACGATAATCCGGCGCACATCCTCAACCATGCGGCCGCGCCGGCGCATTCAGCAGAAGGATATTCGCAGGCAGTCGGGCAGCCTACGGCGCCCGCGTCCCAGGTACCGATGGCCAGACCCGTGACGCCGGCGCCGTCCCCCGCCATGGACAGTCTGATCCATCCTTTTCTGATGCGTAACGAACAGCCGTTGCACAAACCGACCACGCCGCTGCCGACGCTCGATTTATTGACGTCGCCGCCGTTGGAGGATGAGCCGGTGGACATGTTTGCCCTGGAGCAAACCGCCCGGCTGGTTGAGGCCCGATTGGCGGACTACCGGGTCAAGGCCGAAGTGGTCGGCATTTCCCCCGGGCCGGTGATTACCCGTTTCGAGCTGGATTTGGCGCCCGGCGTCAAGGCGGCGCGAATATCCAACCTATCCCGTGATTTGGCGCGCTCCCTATCGGCGGTGGCGGTGCGGGTAGTAGAAGTGATTCCCGGCAAACCTTACGTGGGTCTGGAATTGCCGAATAAGCGCCGGCAGACGGTCTACCTGCGTGAAGTCCTTGATTGCGACAAGTTTCGCGAGACCGTCTCGCCGCTGGCTATTGTGCTGGGCAAAGATATCGCCGGACAGCCGGTTATCGCCGACCTGGCCAAGATGCCGCATTTATTGGTGGCCGGTACCACGGGCTCGGGTAAATCAGTGGGGGTCAACGCCATGATCCTCAGCATGCTGTATAAAGCGACGCCGGAAGAGGTGCGCTTCATCATGATTGACCCGAAAATGCTTGAGCTGTCGGTTTACGAAGGTATTCCCCATCTGCTGACGGAAGTGGTCACGGATATGAAGGATGCCGCCAACGCCTTGCGCTGGTGCGTCGGCGAGATGGAGCGTCGGTATAAGCTGATGTCGGCGCTGGGCGTACGTAACCTGGCCGGCTATAACGAACGTATTGAACAGGCTATTGCGATGGGCCGGCCGGTGCCGGATCCGTTCTGGAAACCCGGCGACGGCATGGCCGACTCGCCGCCGATGCTGGAAAAACTGCCGTATATCGTGGTGCTGGTGGATGAGTTTGCCGATCTGATGATGGCGGTGGGCAAGAAGGTGGAAGAGCTGATTGCCCGCCTGGCGCAAAAAGCCCGTGCGGCCGGGATCCATTTGGTGCTGGCGACCCAACGGCCTTCGGTGGATGTGATTACCGGCCTGATCAAAGCGAATATTCCAACGCGTATCGCTTTTACCGTGTCGAGCAAAATCGACTCCCGCACCATTCTCGATCAGTCGGGGGCGGAATCACTGCTAGGCATGGGGGATATGCTTTATCTGGCGCCGAACTCCTCCATCCCGGTTCGGGTGCACGGTGCATTTGTGCGCGACCAGGAGGTGCATGCCGTGGTTAGCGACTGGAAGGCCCGAGGCCGTCCGCAATATATTGATAGTATTACCAGCGCTGGCGAAGACGGCGAGCCTGGCAGCGGCGGCATGGAAAACGACGAGGAGCTCGACCCCTTGTTTGATCAGGCGGTACAGTTTGTGGTGGACAAGCGTCGCGCCTCCATCTCGGGCGTGCAACGTCAATTCCGCATCGGCTATAACCGCGCGGCACGTATCATCGAGCAAATGGAAGTTCAAGGCATCGTCAGCTCACAAGGCCATAATGGCAATCGTGAGGTATTGGCGCCGCCATCACAGGAATAACCTCCGGTATACGACGGTAGCGGCAACCGCCTGCGGGCGGCCGTTGTCAAAAGATATGTAAAGCGAGCCGTTTTCAGAGGAATAGCCTATGAATACCCCTCAAGATTCCGCTACAGTAAGGCTGTCTTCCAAGGAATATTAATAATGAAAATAAGCATAATTGCCGCCTGTTTGTTGGGCGCCGTAGCGGCCGCACCTGCGTTTGCCGATGACGCGAGCGTGTTGCAAAGTCGGCTGAATCAGGTTAATAGTTTCCACGCCAGTTTCACCCAGACCGTCACCAGCGCCGACGGCGGCGCGGTTCAGGAAGGTGAGGGCGAGCTGTGGGTCAAGCGGCCCAATCTTTTCAATTGGCACATGACCACGCCGGATGAAAGCCTGCTGATATCCGATGGCAAAACATTGTGGTTCTACAACCCTTTTGTTGAACAGGCCACCGCCACCTGGCTGAAAAACGCCACAGGCAATACGCCGTTTATGTTAATTACCCGCAATAGCCCGGATGATTGGCGCCAGTACAATGTCAAGCAAACCAACGATAAGTTTGAACTGATGCCGAAAACCGCCAGCGGCAACCTTAAGCAGTTCACCATCAACGTCAGCACCAGCGGCACCATTAACAGCTTTACCGCCGTTGAGCAGGATGGACAGCGCAGCGCCTACCAGTTGAAAAGCCAGAATAATGGCCAGATCGACCCGGCCAAGTTTCGCTTTACACCGCCCAAAGGCGTGACGTTGGACGATCAGCGTCAATGAGGTAAAAATGAGCAATATGTCGCTTGATTTTTCTCATAATGAGTTCCAGCCGCTGGCCGCGCGCATGCGGCCGACCACTCTCGAACAATACGTGGGCCAGCAGCATCTGTTGGCTCCCGGCAAGCCGCTGCCTCGCGCCATAACCAATGGGCAGCTGCATTCCATGATTTTATGGGGGCCGCCGGGCACGGGAAAAACCACACTGGCGGAGCTGATTGCCCGTTATGGCAATGCCGATGTAGAACGTATATCCGCCGTGACGTCGGGCATCAAGGAGATTCGCGAAGCGATAGAGCGCGCGCGGCACAATCGCGACGCCGGACGCCGCACCATTTTGTTTGTGGATGAAGTGCACCGGTTCAATAAAAGTCAGCAGGATGCCTTTTTACCTCATGTGGAAGAGGGCACGATTACGCTTATCGGCGCCACCACCGAGAATCCCTCTTTTGAGCTCAACTCGGCGCTACTCTCCCGCGCAAAGGTTTATCTGCTAAAGGCACTCACCGCCGACGATATCGAACGGGTGCTCATCCAGGCCATGACCGACCGGGAACGCGGCTACGGCGGCCAGAATATCGTGCTGCCCGACGATACCCGGCGGATGCTGGCGCAGTGGGTTAACGGCGACGCCCGGCGGGCGCTGAACAGCCTGGAAATGATGGCGGATATGGCGGAAACCGATGGTCAGGGACATCGGGTATTAACGCTGCAGCTGCTTAATGAAATCTCCGGCGAGCGTAGCGCCCGGTTCGATAATAAAGGCGATCGTTATTACGATTTGATTTCGGCGCTGCATAAATCGGTGCGCGGTTCCGCCCCGGACGCGGCGCTTTACTGGTATGCCCGCATTATCACCGCGGGTGGCGATCCGCTATATGTGGCGCGCCGTTTGCTGGCTATTGCCTCGGAAGACGTGGGCAACGCCGACCCGCGCGGGATGCAGGTGGCGCTGGCCGCCTGGGATTGCTTTACCCGCGTTGGACCGGCGGAAGGTGAGCGGGCGATTGCCCAGGCCATTGTTTATCTGGCGTGCGCCCCAAAAAGTAATGCGGTGTACACCGCGTTTAGCTCGGCGATGCGCGACGCGCGGGAAAAGGCCGACTACGATGTGCCCGAGCATTTGCGCAACGCTCCCACCAAGCTGATGAAAGAGATGGGCTTGGGCGCTGAGTACCGTTATGCCCACGATGAACCCAACGCTTACGCCGCCGGCGAGGACTATTTCCCGGCCCAAATGGCCCGCACCCGCTACTATTTTCCCACCGAACGCGGACTGGAAGGTAAAATCGGCGAAAAGCTCGCCTGGCTTAGCGCCCAGGATCAAAATAGCCCAACAAAACGCTACCGATAAAAGGGCCATTGCGGTAAGGTTAACGATATAAAATGCGTCGCGCGACGCTTGCTTAGAATACCTCTGCAGCGTTGTGATGCCATAAACATCAATCTGATAACAATAAGCACAGGACTAGCATGCTCGATCCCAATCTACT
>JAATGH010000434.1 GCA_015654745.1 Enterobacterales bacterium | reverse complement strand
TAGCGGTAAGCTATTGGAAAATAAGCGCACCGGCCAATACCATTGCCTGTGCTGCAACGCACCCCTGTTTTTTTCTGAAACAAAATATGACTCGGGCTGTGGCTGGCCGAGCTTTTACGAGCCGGTGAATGATGACGCTATTCGTTATTTGGACGACAACTCACTGGGGATGCACCGCGTAGAGATTCGGTGTGGCAATTGCGACGCGCATCTCGGGCATGTATTTCCCGACGGACCCCAGCCCGGAGGCGCCCGTTTTTGCGTAAACTCCGCGTCGCTACGTTTCAAGGATCAAGAAAACGGTGAGGAAATTACCGGGTGACCTCGACGCGTCGGGCATCGCCGGACCCGTCATTTTATTGATAATAAAATGGCAAACTTAATCGATTCAGCAAATTATTCTTCTTAAAGGAATTCTCGTGGATGTCGATGGGCTAATGGCAAACGTAACGCCGGAAATTTACCAACGGGTAAAGACGGCGGTGGAACTCGGCAAGTGGCCGAACGGGGTAGCCCTGACGGCCGAGCAGCGCGATAATTGTCTACAGGTGGTGATGCTGTGGCAGGCGCGGCATAATCATCAACCGGAGCATATGAGCATTGGCACCGACGGCAGGATCGTGATGAAAAGCAAGCGCGAGCTGCTCGATGAACTGGAAGGGAAAGCGCCGACGCTGGCAAGATTCAAACCTTGACGCGCGCGGCGCAATCCATTCCATCCCTATGGGGCGGTACGTTGGCAAAATTCATCAAGCGTAATGAGCGCCGCGCCGCGAGCCTGCATCTCGGACATGGCCTGGCGGCCATCGGCCGGCGAGAGGTTAACGGCGCGGCAGCCGGTACTTATCACCTCGACTCCGTACCCCAGAGATAAGGCATCGAGCACGGTAAATTTTACGCAATAGTCTGTCGCCAGCCCCATCACCGTCAGATGATCGACGTTACGCGCATGCAGCCAGTCGTCCAGTTCGGTTTGCCGGCGGTGGCCGTTATCAAAAAAGGCGCTGTAGCTGTCGATTTGCTCCTGCTGACCTTTGTAAATCCGTTTGATAATCCCTTGCTGGTCTAACCGGGGATGCAACTGCGCGCCTTCGCTTCCCTGCACACAGTGCGCGGGCCACCAGACTTGCGGCAAGCCGTCCAGAATCCCCGTGCCGCCAACGTCTTGTCCAGCGTTGACGGCGAAACTGCCGTGGTTGCCTGGATGCCAGTCCAGGGACGCAACAACCGGAATACCCGCCCGCAGAGCGCAAGCCATGGCCTGATTGGCCACATCGATGACCTGGTCGCCGCCCGGAACGGCCAGCGCGCCCCCTGGACAGAAATCTTGTTGTAAATCGATCAGCAATAGCGCTTTACCCATGGGAACCTCTAAATTAATCATTGGCGGTTAACTCACCGCGCAGATCCTGTTGCATTAGTCGGCGGATGTCGTCGGTACTTAATCCGGAACTCGCACGAGGCGGCCTTAACGTTGAAGGTATCGACGATTGCTGACTCAATAAAAAATGCAGTTTGGTCAGGCTGGCCTCAACCGTCATATCAAACCCGCTGATAACCCCGGCCTGCGCCAGGGCATTTCCGGTGGCATAACCCCCCATATCTACTCGGCCGGAAAAACATTGCGTCAGATTGACCACTACGCTGCCGCGATCCACCGCTTGCCTTAGCTCGTTAAGTAACGCCGGGTGCTGCGGGGCGTTACCCACTCCATAGGAACGTAAGATTAACGCCTTGACCGGCTGGCGCAGGAAATTACCGACCACATCCGCGGAAATGCCGGGATACAGCGTAACCACCCCTATAGGCTGTGGGGTAATGGGATGAACCTGCAACTGGGCGCCGGCGGGTTGGGGGCGCTCCGCCGCAAGCCGACGTATATGAATGCCGGCTTCAAGCAGCGGTGGCAAATTGGGTGAGGCAAACGCATCGAAGCCATCAGCGTGCGCCTTGGTGGAACGATTGCCGCGAAACATTTTATTGTTGAAAAATAGCGTGACTTCGTTGATGGGATAATTGGCGGCCAGATACAACGCGTTTAGTAAATTTGTTTGTCCGTCGGAGCGCAGCTCCTCTAAGGGAATTTGCGAGCCGGTCACTATCACCGGCTTATTCAGATTTTCCAGCATAAACGACAGCGCCGATGCGGTGAACGCCATGGTATCGGTGCCATGGAGAATCACAAAACCATCATAGGCAGCGTAATTTTTCGCAATATCCTGGGCGATATGTTGCCAATCGTCGGGGGTCATATCAGAGGAATCGATTAACGGCATATACTCATGCACGGTAAAATCCGGCATTTCCGCGCGGTAAAATTCGGGCATTAACGCAAGTTGGCGCTGCAAATGTCCTGATACCGGGATATAACCTTTTTCAGACCGCTGCATACCTATGGTGCCGCCGGTATAGGCCACGTAAATGGATTTCTTGGACATTGAGGGATAGGGGGTTAACGGGGCAATACGCTAATTATACGGCTAAATAACAATAAAACCAGCAAGGCCTGTATGGACAGGCAATAAGGGCGCCCGTGGGCGCCTGGTAAGGAGGGGCCGGCAAACCGGCCCCCTTGCGTTATTGAACGTCACCACACGAAAGGCAGTAAGCGTAGCGGTTTTGCGGATCGGTTAAATGCGCAAACAGCCCAGGCTGGGCATTGAACAAAGCGGTAACCTGGCTGGCCGGCACCGGCAGGAAGGTTTGGATCACGGCCGGCAAACGGGCATAGATCGACGCGCTGGTTTGCGACAAGAACAGATCGATCAGGCTAGGTTCCTCGATATACCAATTCAAATGAAATTGCTGCAGTTTTGCCAGCTCGGCGGCCTTGGCCACAGCATCATCAAAATCACCCAACTGATCGACCAGGCCGTTGGTCTTGGCATCGCTGCCGGTCCAGACGTGGCCTTGGGCAATTTTATCCACCTCTTCGGGGGTTTTATTGCGGGCTTTGCCAACCAGGGTAATAAAGTTTTTATAGCCATTCTCGATATTGAGCTGCATCATCTGCGCGAACTCTGGCGGTAAGGCTTTGGTCATCGACAGATCCGCCAACGGTGAAGTGGCCACCCCGTCGGTGTGGACGCCAACGCTGCCGAGGGTATTTTCGAAGGTATTGATGACCCCGAAAATGCCAATCGATCCGGTCAGCGTGCTAGGGCTGGCGATGATGTAGTTGGCCGGCGTAGAGATCCAATAACCGCCGGACGCGGCCATGCCGCCCATGGAGACAACCACCGGCTTGCCCGCCGCGCGTGCCGCTTCGAGCTCGGAGCGAATCATTTCGGAGGCGCTGACGCTGCCGCCGGGACTGTTAACCCGCAAGATGATCGCTTTGATATCCGGGTCGAGGCGGGCATCGCGAATTTGGCCGGCGGTGGTGTCGCTGCCGACCGATCCCGGGGTTTCCGGACCGTCTATAATGGCGCCGTTAGCCAAAATTACCGCAATTTCAGCGCCTTTTTGCGGCGCTGGCGTCATTCGGTAGTCATAGATGCTCACCGCGTTGAACGCATTTTTCTGCTTGTTCCAGCCAAATGCCTTGGACATTTCACTTTCAATGGCAAAACGCGAGGCAACGGTGTCCACCCATTTATTTTTTAACGCGAACTGTGCGGTGTCGCCATCAACGGCGCGCAGATCGGTTAGCATGGTTTGCGCACCGGGAAACAGCTGCTGGGGGGTGACTTGGCGATTGGCGGCTACGGTATCAAGATAGTGCTGCCATAACTCGCCAAGCCAGCGGGTGTCGGCATCCCGGGCCGCTGGTGACATATCATCACGTAAAAAAGGTTCAACGGCGGATTTATAGGTGCCGACGCGGAAGATGTGCGTGCTGACCTTTAACTTATCCAGCAGCGACTTGTAGTAAAGGCTATTGGTTGCCAGACCATGTAAATCCACCGCGCCCTGCGGCGTTAAGTAAATTTTATTGGCGTAGCTGGCCAGGTAATATTGCGCCTGATTATAACTATCGCCGACGGCGTAAATGGGCTTGCCGCTATCGCGAAATTCGCGCAGCGCCTTGCCGATATATTGCAGCGAAGCCTGATCGGCACCGGCAAAATCTTTCAAAGAAAGCACCAGCCCGGTGATGTTCTTATCCGTTTTGGCCTGGCGTAGCATGTCCACCAAATCAAATAAGGAATTTTCCTGTAATCGATTGCTGGATGAGCCCAATAATTCACGGCCGATTTGGCGAAGCTTATTGTTAACCGAAGGCTTTTCGACCACGACGCCGGTGAGATCGACCAACAGCGCGCCTTTCTCCGGTTCGGGTGATGAGCGATGGGTTTGCAGATAAATCCCGACGCAAATGACAATGATAAAAATCAGAAACAAATTAAGAATAAATTCGCGAATGAAATTCAACAAACGCCAGCACCACTTGAACGGGCCGGATATTATTCGCCACAATGTGCGCATGTGCTCTCCATAAAAACTACGTTTGCAGGAATCATAATGTAAAATCTTACCGGCCGCGTTCAACTTCAATGCCGGAATGGTCAATATTTAGCCATAATACTGATCTGATAGCAGTGTCAGGTATCCTAAAGATCCCCTCGGCAAAAGTCAGCACTAAAGATAATAAAAATACCGGCTAAAACGCGTCATACTGTTTCCAGGTGGGGGGCTGACATGCCGCCAAGAGTTACCGATACCATAGCCTAAAGACTAGGAGTCAAATCATGGATGCATTAGAACTATTGTTAAATCGCCGTTCCGCCAAAAGGCTTATCGAGCCGGCGCCTTCCGGCGACATTTTAGACAATATTATCCGTGCCGGGATGCGGGCGCCCGATCACGGCACGCTACAGCCGTGGCGGTTTGTGATTATTGAAGGCGAGGGCCGCGCCCGCTTTGGCGAATTGCTGCATCAATCCGCGCTCAACGCCGGAATGGACGAAAAAGGGATTGAAAAAGCGGCCCAGGCCCCGTTTCGCGCGCCCCTGATTATTGCGGTGCTGGCTTGGTGCGATACTCAGTCCAAAGTACCACGCCAAGAGCAGGTGCTTTCGGCCGGTTGTGCGGTGCAGGCGATGCAGATGGCGGCGCTGGCTCAGGGTTTCAACGGCATCTGGCGCACCGGCCTATGGGCCACCCAACCTGATGTGAAACAGGCCTTCGGCTGTCGCGAACAAGATGAGATCGTGGGTTTCCTTTATCTCGGCACATCGCAATTAAAAGCGTCTGCTGCTTCTATTCCACCGGCAACCGAGCCGTTTGTCCGCCACTTTTGAATAAGCTGCCATCCGCTTGCGGGGGGGTATCGAGCCGCATCTTGCATGTCTTACACCCGAGATCATTGTTCATCAGGGGTAACCACGCAGCATTGTCGCCGGCGCGTGGCCTGGTAGCGGCAACGATGATATTCTACGGCCCGCAGATAAAGACATGACAGAGATGTCAAAGGGTGAAATGTAATGGTGCATGATGCAGCTTTTTATCGCTGAAAAACCGAGCTTGGCGCGGGCAATTGCCGATGTCCTGCCGCAACCTCATCGCCGTGGTGATGGGTTTATCGCCTGCGGCCCCGATCATATCGTGACCTGGTGTATTGGCCATCTGCTGGAGCAGGCGCAGCCGGACGCTTATGATGGGCGGTATGCGCGCTGGTCCCTGGCGGATTTACCTATAGTGCCGGACAAATGGCAATTACAGCCGCGCCCCTCGGTTCTTAAGCAATTGAATGTGGTGAAAAAACTGTTGGCAGAGGCCACGGAAGTCATCCATGCCGGCGACCCCGATCGCGAGGGACAATTGCTGGTGGATGAGGTGCTGGATTATTTGGCGTTGTCAGGCGATAAGCGGCGCAACGCCAAGCGCTGTCTGGTTAACGACCTGAATCCCCAAGCGGTCAGTAAGGCGATAGCGCGCCTGCGCGAAAACCGCGAATTTATTCCGTTGTGCGTATCGGCGCTGGCGCGCGCGCGCGCGGATTGGCTTTACGGCATCAATATGACGCGTGCCTATACGCTGCTTGGCAGAAATGCTGGTTATCAAGGCGTATTGTCGGTCGGGCGCGTACAAACGCCGGTGCTGGGATTGGTGGTCAAACGCGATGAGGAAATCGAAAATTTCGTTCCCAAAACCTACTTTGAAGTGAAAGCCCATATTGTGACGCCGGCCCAAGAACGTTTTGTCGCGTTATGGGTCCCTAGCGACGCCTGCGAGTCGTATCAGGATGAGGAAGGGCGGCTGTTGCATCGTCCCTTGGCCGATCATGTGGTGACGCGAATTGCGGGCCAGCCCGCGCTGGTCGCCGCCTATCAGGACAAGCAGGAGCCGGAGATACCGCCACTGCCTTTTTCCTTGTCGACCCTGCAAATCGAGGCGGCGAAGCGCTATGGTCTCAGCGCCCAACAGGTACTCGACGTATGCCAGCGCCTGTATGAGACGCACAAACTGATAACCTATCCGCGCTCGGATTGCCGCTATTTGCCGGAAGAGCATTTTGCCGGTCGACAGTCCGTGCTTAATGCCATCAATGCCCACCAGCCGGATCTATTGGCGCAGGCGTCCCTTAACACCACGCAGAAAAACCGTTGCTGGGATGACCAAAAGGTTGATGCGCATCATGCCATCATCCCCACCTCCCGGGCGGGTAAAATCGCATTAACCGAGAACGAGCAGCGGGTTTATGCCTTAGTGGCGCGACAATATCTAATGCAATTTTGCGCTGACGCCGTATTCCGCCGTTGCGTTATTAACCTGGATATCGCCGGCGGCAAGTTTGTCGCCAAGGCGCG
>JAATGH010000309.1 GCA_015654745.1 Enterobacterales bacterium | reverse complement strand
TGATGCTGGTCGGTTGCTCCAGTTCCAAGGATGCCGTTCCCGATAATCCGCCCTCCGAGATTTATGCGTCCGCCCAGCTAAAATTGCAGGATGGTGACTATAAGGGAGCCATTAAGGAACTGGAAGCTCTGGATAACCGCTATCCATTCGGTCCCTATGCGCAGCAGGTCCAGCTTGATTTGATTTATGCCTATTATAAATCGGCGGATCTCACTTTAGCCCAAGCCTCGATCGATCGTTTTCTGCGCCTGAACCCAACGCATCCAAACGTCGATTATGTCCTTTACATGCGTGGTCTTACAGATATGGCGCTGGATGACAGCGCATTGCAGGGCTTCTTCGGCGTGGATCGTTCCGACCGCGACCCTGAGCACGCCCGCGCGGCGTTCCGTGATTTTACTCAACTGGTGCGCGGATATCCCCATAGCCAGTATGCCACGGATGCCACCAAACGTCTGGTTTATCTCAAGGATCGGCTGGCCAAGTATGAACTGGCCGTCGTGCAGTTTTATACCAAACGCGGGGCCTATATCGCAGTAGTCAACCGGGTTGAGCAAATGCTGCGCGATTTCCCCGATGCGCAGGCTACCCACGAAGCCCTGCCGTTGATGCAAAATGCCTACCAGCAGCTGCAGCTTAATGGCCAGGCCGATAAAGTGGCGAAAATCATTAATGCCAATCCAGCAGCCCCCGCTGATTAAGTCTCTGTTATCTGTACGCGCCACAACGGTAGCTTCGGCTGCCGTTTTTTTTGTCCGAGATATCATGAACGGCAAGGGAGAGGAGGAAACTGGCGTCATTGCGATCGGAAGAAAAGGGAAAACGATGGGCGGCAAGGCGGGCGAAATCCCTGCTGTTCGCCTGAGTTATCCAGTCGATAATGCACCATCCTGCTATAACTCTCAAGCGATGCGCGTCCTTTCCCGCACGAGGGTCACAAAGCTGTGATCGGCCCCTCAACCCCCAAATAAAAGTGACTGAAATCACACTTTCCCGCCCAACTGGGGGTATGCTTAAGTTACGTAGACGACAAGAGAGGTAGTGATATGATTATCAATATTACCAGCAAGCAAATGGAGATCACTCCAGCTATTCGCCAGCATGTCGAAGATCGTCTGGCAAAACTTGCCAAATGGCAGACTCAACTGATAAATCCACATATTATCCTCTCCAAGCAACCCCAGGGCTTTGTGGCCGATGCCACGCTTAGCACACCTAACGGGCAATTAGTCGCTAGCGCCAGTAACCAGGATATGTACGCCGCCATCAATGAGCTGATTACCAAGCTGGAACGCCAGCTCAACAAGGTTCAGCACAAGGGCGAGGCCAGACGTGCGGACGAATGCGTTAAAACGTCCAATAATTTGGCTATTGAATAATATGCACGGTATCTAGGGCGCCGACCGATACCATCCCAACGCCTGGGGTGTCCACAGCAAGCATAACGCGCCATAACGGCGCGTTTTCTATTGACAGAGCTAAAAGGCAACGGTTACTGTAACCATCCCATACGACCAAAAGCAGACATCCATGCATACCGATACGTTTTTCTTCGCCTTCTTTTTTATCTTCCCCTGAACGGGAGGCCGGTCGTCATACGAGAAAGAATACGAAGACGAACAAAAAAGCCTCCTGAACCCAGGAGGCTTTTTTTATGACAGTTTGACAGGTGATAAGCAAATGAATGAAAACCCACTATTAGCGTTACGTGAACGCATCAGCGCGTTGGATAATAAAATTCTGGTCCTGCTGGCAGAACGGCGTGAACTGGCGCTGGACGTGGCGCGCAGTAAACTCACAACCCACCGCCCCATTCGCGATAAGGCGCGCGAACGGAATCTACTCGAGCATTTGGTCGCCGAAGGCAAAAAGCTGAACCTGGATGGTTTTTATATTACCCGCCTGTTTCAGTTGATCATTGAAGACTCGGTGTTGACCCAACAGGCCTTACTCCAGACGGATCTCAACCAAAACCTGGAACGCACGGCGCGCATTGCCTTTCTCGGCCCCAAGGGATCGTATTCCCATTTGGCCGCCCGCCAGTATGGCGCAAGGTATTTTGATCAAACAGTGGAATGCGGCTGCCAGAAATTTGCCGATATTATTCATCAGGTGGAAACCGGCCAGGCCGATTACGGCGTGCTGCCCATCGAAAACAGCAGTTCAGGATCCATTAACGACGTCTATGATCTGCTGCAGCATACCAATCTGTCACTGGTGGGCGAACTGACCAACCCTATTGACCACTGCGTACTGGTGGCGGGTGAAAGCAGTCTTGATCAAATCGAGGTGGTGTATAGCCATCCACAGCCGTTCCAGCAGTGTAGCCAGTTTATAAACCGTTATCCGCATTGGAAAATTGAATATTGTGAAAGTACCGCCGCCGCCATGGAGCAGGTAGCCGCCCTCAGAACACCAAAGGCAGCAGCGCTGGGCAGTGCCCCAGGCGGGGCGTTGTATGGATTGCAAGTGCTTGAACACAATCTTGCCAACCAGCAGCAAAATTTTACCCGCTTCATTGTGTTGGCGCGTAAAGCCATTGAGGTATCGGAACAGGTGCCGGCAAAAACCACCTTGATTATGGCGACCGGCCAGCAGTCGGGCGCATTGGTGGAGGCGCTATTGGTGCTGCGCGATAACGGGATTGTCATGACCCGCCTTGAGTCGAGGCCGATTCATGGCAATCCCCGCGAGGAGATGTTTTACATCGATGTGCAGGCCAACCTGCGCAGCGCCGCGATGCAAAAAGCGTTGGCTGGACTGCTGGCCATTACCCGATCGCTTAAGGTATTGGGATGTTACCCCACCGAAAATGTCGTGCCGGTCGAACCTAGCTAGCCATACATCGCTAAGGTAAAACCCGGCTGATACTAATCAGACGCACGCCTCTCGCGCCACTCTCATAAGGTGCGACAGGGTTCCGCCTGGCCGGATGCCCGGAATGGCAACCAAGTAAGTTTTGGAGAAAGTTCTGTGCTTGAAAGAGGAACCAAGAGCTGAAAGGTCTTGGTTCCCCGCACGAGGTTAAGTCTTTTCGCCCAAGAATGAGCCGCGCGGTGTCTGCGATCAGGGCACCTGAGCGCGGGTCCGGCTTATTTGCGAATATCGTTAGCCTGACGCAACAGCAGGCGGCTCTCTTCCAGGAAACTCTGGGCGTAGCTACCGAACCATTGCTCGATTTGTTTAAAGCGCGTAATGAAAGCCTGCTTATCACCCTGCTCAAGCAGGGTGATTGCTTCGCCAAAGCGCAAATAGTAGCGCTTAATCAAATCCAGATTACTTTCCGACGACATGATGATATCGGCATACAGCTGAGGATCCTGAGCAAATAGCCGGCCAATCATCGCCAGTTCCAACCGATAAATAGGCGACGACAGCGCCAGTAGCTGTTCCAGCTGCACGTTCTCTTGCGACAAATGCATGCCGTAGGCAAAGGTCGCGAAGTGGCGTAACGCTTGGATAAACGCCATATTCTGATCGTGCTCGACCGCGCTGATGCGATGTAGCCGCGCACCCCAAACCTGAATTTGCTCCAACAGCCATTGATAGGCCTCAGGCTGCCGTCCATCACAATAGACCACCACCTGTTTAGCCAGACTGCCGCTATCGGGACCAAACATAGGGTGTAAACCGACCACCGGTCCGTTATGTGCCGCCAGCATGGCTTGCAGCGGTGCATTTTTGATTGAGGCCAGATCCAGTAAAATGCAGTCTTGCGGCAACGGGGGCAGCCGCTCGATCACCTCAACGGTGATGTGGATCGGTACGCTGACGATCACCATGCCCGCATCCGCCAGCAATTCCGACGCGCGGGGCCAATCCTCCTGTTCCAAGATCCGTACCTGGTAGCCCGATAACCTGAGCATCTTTTCGAACAATCGCCCCATCTGGCCACGGCCACCGATAATCACCACCGGCCGCAAATGTGGACAGAGGGTTTTAAAGCCTTTGTCGTTTTCGCTGGAGTAAGACTCTCGCATTACCCGTCTCAATACGTCCTCAATCAAATCGGGGGGTACGCCCTGGGCTTGCGCTTCGCTGCGCCGTGACGCCAGCATGGCCGACTCGCGATCCGGAACATAGATCGGCAAACCATACCGGCTTTTCACTTCGCCTACCTCGGCGACCAAATGTAGCCTTCTGGCCAGTAAGGCCAGCAGGGACTTATCAACCTCGTCAATCTGATCCCGTAATGCGTTGAGCTCCGCTACCATAGGTTGTTATTCTCCAGCCAACCGTTCTATTAGGACATCGTGCAGTTCACCTTGCAGCTGTCTTAACAGTGTATCGGTACTTTGCCAGTTGATACAGGCGTCCGTGACCGAAACGCCATACTGCATTTCGTCACGCGGGCAGTCGGAGGATTGGTTGCCTTCATTAATGTGGCTCTCCAGCATCAGGCCGATAATCGAGCGATTACCGGCTTTGATTTGCGCCAGGGCCGATTGCGCCACCTCGGTCTGGCGGCGGTAATCTTTATTCGAGTTACCATGGCTGCAGTCAATCATCAGCGCCGCCTTAAGTCCCGCCTTGGCCATTTGCCGTTCGCAGTCGGCGATGTCCGCCGCATGATAGTTCGGCTGTTTGCCGCCACGCAGAATCACGTGTCCGTCCGGGTTGCCGCGGGTTTGTAGCAAAGAGACCTGTCCGGCCTGATTGATCCCCATAAAACGGTGCGACATGGCGGCGGCGCGCATGGCATTAATCGCGGTGGCCAAACTGCCGTCGGTACCGTTTTTGAATCCCACCGGCATGGACAATCCAGAGGCCATCTCCCGGTGGGTCTGGGATTCGGTGGTGCGTGCGCCAATAGCGGACCAGCTGAATAGGTCTCCCAGGTATTGCGGGCTATTGGGATCCAGGGCTTCGGTGGCCAGCGGCAGTCCCATGCGCACCAAATCCAATAGCAGGCCGCGGGCAATTTTTAGTCCGGCTTCCACGTCAAACGATCCGTCCATGTAGGGGTCGTTGATTAGCCCCTTCCAGCCCACCGTGGTACGGGGCTTCTCAAAATAAACGCGCATGACGATGTACAGCCGATCGCCCAGCTCCGCAGACAGGGCCGTCAGCCGCCGTGCGTAGTCCAATGCCGAATCCAGGTCGTGAATAGAGCATGGGCCGCACACCACCAGTAAGCGAGGATCCCGGCCGTGGATAATATCGGCAATGGTTTGACGTGACGCCGCAATAGCCTGCTGTTCAGCATCGGTTAAGGGGAACTGTCGTTTGAGTTCTTCTGGAGTAATCATGACCTGTTCATCAATAATATGAACGTTATTTAGTGCGTCTTTCTGCATGATGCATTTCCTGACAAGGGGAATTGATGCCGCGGGCTATGGCATGAGCTGAACGCCGTCGGCTTATGGGATATACCATACCATGCAACGTAAAGTTTTCAATCCATAGGTGTAAATATTTTATTACCATCGATTGAACAAGAGTAAACCTTAGCAGCGACGCCAGTTATAACCGCATTATCTGGCATGAAAGTTAGATAAAATAGATAATATCAGTAATATATATTGGTTATTACTAATTTAATCACATAAAGGCAGATTTCATCCTGTAAAAAATACAACAATCGATCCTCTTGATGTAAATATTACTTTACAGGCAGACCCTGGGTCGCCGATTGATTTACCATGGAGAACAGAAGCCATTTTTGATCTTGCGGATGGGTGTAGCTTGCCCGGCGAAATAAGCCTCTTTATGATACAGTGACTTACTTTCAATATAAGGCCAGCGACTGATGAAATTTCGCCTGATAATCGGCCTGTTGTTGCTTGTCGCCTGCGGCACATCACCGCCACTGCACCTCGCGGTGCAAACACCATCACAAAGCTATCAGATGGGATATCTCGACGCCTTGACCGGTAAAATCGTTGGCGATAACGATGCGCTGGCAGAAGAATATGGCAGTGTGCCGTTTGATCGCGATGACTATCTTAAAGGCTACGTCACGGGACAAAAAGAGCTCTGCCAAGACGTGACGGTTCGCGCCTGGGCATTGAAAGGCTTAGCTTTCCCGGCTAGCTGCGACGGCGTGCCACAGGCGGAACAACTTAAACAACAGTGGCAACAGGCAGCAGATCGTCAACCGTAGCCAAAAAAAAAGGCCAGCCCACCGGCCGGCCCTTCGATAACTAAAAGCTTTCGGATGTTGCGAAAGCGTACTAGGCGTTAAGACGCTCTTTGATACGGGCAGACTTACCAGTACGTTCACGCAGGTAATACAATTTCGCCTGACG
>JAATGH010000275.1 GCA_015654745.1 Enterobacterales bacterium | reverse complement strand
GTCAGCTCTTTTTGCGCCCGGGTGATGCCCACATAAGCCAGGCGCCGCTCTTCATCAATATTATTTTCATCAATACTGCTTTGATGTGGCAATAGCCCTTCTTCCATGCCAACCAGGAACACATAAGGAAACTCCAACCCTTTGGACGCATGCAGCGTCATCAACTGTACCTGATCAAGCTCCTCGTCATTTTCGCCACGCTCCATCATCTCGCGCAGGGTAAACCGCGTCACCACTTGATCCAGCGTCATTGGTTCATCCAGATCCGTCCCAACCAGCATTTCCGTCATCCAGGAAAATAGCTGATTGACATTTTTCATCCGCATTTCGGCCGCTTTAGGGCTAGGTGACGTCTCGTAAAGCCAGCTTTCATACTCCATACCGTGGATCAAATCGCGCACCGCCTGCACCGCATCGCTTTCGGCAAGCCGGGCAATATCCGCCAGCCATTGGGTGAAACGCGAAAGCGATTCCAATCCCCGCCCGGAGAGCGTTTGGCTCAATCCCAAATCAAAACTGGCGGCAAACAGACCCTTATTACGCGTCGTCGCCCATTCTCCCAGCTTCTGCAGCGTGGCGGGACCGATTTCCCGCCTGGGCGTGTTTACCACCCGCAGAAAGGCGCTATCATCGTCCGGATTGGTCAACACCCGCAAATAACACAACAAATCCTTGATCTCCGGGCGCGCAAAAAACGATGTCCCGCCGGAAATGCGATAGGGTATCCGATTTTGCATCAACATTTTTTCAAACAACCGGGACTGATGGTTGCCCCGGTACAACACGGCGTAGTCGCGATAATGCGTTTTTTGAATAAAATGATGCGCGATCAGTTCACCCACTACCCGCTCAGCCTCGTGATCTTCGTTGTTGGCCGTGATCACCTTGAGCACGTCACCATAACCTAGCTGGGAATAGAGGCGTTTCTCGAATAAATGAGGATTATTGGCAATCAGGATATTGGCGGCTTTCAAAATACGCTCTGTTGAACGGTAGTTTTGTTCCAGCTTGATCACCCGCAGCGTCGGAAAATCCTGCTGCAATAACGCCAGATTTTGTGGACGCGCGCCGCGCCAGGAATAAATCGACTGATCGTCATCCCCCACCACGGTAAACCGCGCGCGGCTGCCCACCAACATTTTGACCAATTCATACTGACTGGTATTGGTATCCTGGTACTCATCCACCAGCAAATAACGCAGACGGTTTTGCCAACGCTCACGGGCTTCGTTGTCCCGTTGCAACAGCAGGGTCGGGCGTAAAATAAGATCGTCGAAATCCAGCACATTGCACGCCCGCAAATGGGTATCGTACAGTTCATAACAATGCGCGAAAAGCTTCTCCTGTTCTGAACGCGCCAGGCCAGCCGCCCGGATGGGATCGCACAGATCGTTTTTCCAATTGCCGATCGCCGAAGCCAATTGCTTTAGCAGATCCTTATCGCCCTCCAGCCACTGCTCCGTCAGATCCTTTAACAGCGCCTGCTGATCGTGCTCATCAAACAGGGAAAACTTCGCCTTCATGTTCAGCGCTTTATATTCCCGCTTGATGATTTCCAGCCCCAGGGTATGAAACGTAGAGATAGTCAGGCCCCGCGCCTCCTGCCGCCCCAAGGTTTGCGCCACCCGCTCCCGCATTTCCCGCGAGGCCTTATTGGTAAACGTCACCGCCGCAATATGCCGTGCCTGGTAACCACACTGACGGATCAAATGGGCGATTTTATTGGTGATCACCCGCGTCTTGCCCGATCCGGCCCCCGCCAGCACCAGACATGGCCCGGTAACAAATTCAACGGCATCTTGCTGGCTAGGGTTCAGGCGCATGGTAAATTCCCACAATAAATTGATCAACAAAGCGACCAAAGAGTGTACCAGAAAGCGTGGGTCAGTTGCGCGTCAATGCCGTTGGCCAGGCGGCCAGGAAGCTGCCGCTGGAGGTGAAGCGTTGGCTTTCCCAAGCTTCGGCCTGGGTGCCAGGCAAGCTTGCTGCCTGGGTATTGCCGATGCCGGGGGCTTAGCGTACCTAGGGGCACTCGGGCGGCCGGGAAACGGCCGCTTCGACCCCAACGGCGCGCTTTCCCCCGGTTCAGCCTGGGTGCTGGGCAAGCTTTATCGAATTCTTTTGCATAGAGATCGGGGAACGTACTTTTGTACCCGTCAAGCGGCCAGTATGCGCGCCTGTAGGGATATGCCTATGGGCGGGTAACTGACTTTGATTCAACAGCCTTGCCCCTCCCTGAAACTAAAGACCCTCCGACAATGGGCAAACCATTTTCATCCGTTACCCAAATATAAGCCGGACTTGACGTATTATATCCTTATAAAAAAGATGCTATACATGTATAGGTTAACATCCTTCTATTAAGAAGAAAACTTATCAAAGAATTTCGCAATAAGATAGATACAGATAACCGCAGCAAAAATTGGAAACAGTCTTGCAGGCCAATTATCAAAACAGCCATACACCAGATAACACAGATCTCCAGGATAGAAATAAAAATATAAATAAAACCAATAACGCTTTGTGATGATAGAATAACATTAGCAATAGACGCCGCTATTTTATCATAATCACTCATGAGAATTAATTTTATTAATTCGTTTCTTCACTGAAGATATTTTTTATTAAAACCAACGACAAATAACATATCGTCTAATATTATTTTAGCTCGAGCGCGCCAACTGGCCGATCGGAATAACGCAACATTTTACCGAACAGTGCTTCCCTCCGGGAAATGGGTGAGCAATAACTACACGCCGACAACATGAAAAATTACGGGTATTGGTTGTTATTGAGTTATGGGTGCACTTGTCAGTTTTATCCGTAACTCAGTCGATCAGAGGTATATAGGTCCCCGTACTTAAAAATCTGTTGGGCGCATATTTATCATAACCATGGCTTCGGCAATATTCGATTAACTGGCTTAATGCGCTCACACCGGTTTTTTCATAAACGGACTGCAGATATTTTTTCACCGTATTAGGTGATATAGCTAAGCGTTTGGCAATATCTTTAGCACTTAACGATTGCAAGGCATAAAAAACCACGTCAAATTCTCGGTCGGTAAACAGGTCGGTAGGATTACCAAAACATAATGACTCAGGACATCGGTTATTCTCGAGGTGATACATGGAAAAAAATTCGAGTTTTTTCGCCCGACCCACCACTCCGATTGATTTGCCATTTTCAATCAACGGTGTCACATCCGCCATAAATGGTTGAATCCGCTTTTCTCTGCCGCCATAGATAAAAGTCATAAGCGTTGGAATGACTTTCTGTTTATCCATGACGTTCTTATCATTTGCCTGTATCACATCTGCCATCTCAGACCAATAGACTGGACATTCGCTATCCAGCTTGCCTTCCGGATTAAACCCTTCTGGCAATCCACTGTAATGGAGTCCATAATCGTTCATGTAAATAAATCTAGACTCGCGGTCTTTTATATACCAGAATTCATTACTATTTTGCATATATGAAATAAAGGCATCAAACGTTTTTGATCGTACATCCACATCTTTTCCCATTGAAAAATTCATATATTTCTCTCCATAGCGCCACATCATTAACAGCAGCTTTAATAACCGAATACTACAACAAAAAAACTTTTTTTACACCGGATAACGTTATGAAAAGTGTAAATTTTCAATCACAATTTTAATTATTTTCCATATAGAAAAATAACAGCACATCGATATCTCGACCATTAGTTGTCTTATTAATTTTATAACAATTTAATAGCCACAGCACGCTCCGATTTTTTGCTTAGAATGTAATTCTAATTGTCAATATCCATTTTGGCTAGTTTACAAAAAAAATTAATAGCATTACCGTCATCGTATGAAAAGAGTAGTTTTATCTCTTTTAATAAAACGATATATATGCCCCTTTACGTGAATGTATAGATATATTATCGAATCATATTAATTCACAAAAAATTAAATAGTTATCCTGAGGGCAATAGGAAATGAAAAGAGATTGGCACAAGGCAGACATTATCGCGGCGATGCGAAAACAAGGGACAACTTTGGCAGCCTTATCACGGGAGACTGGGTTAAGCTCGGGAACACTCGCCAACGCCATGGATCGCCCTTGGCCAAAAGGTGAATTTGTGATCGCGGATAAACTTAATGTCCATCCAGCTGAAATCTGGCCGAGTCGATATTATGATCCTGACAGTAATTTAATTGATCGCCATGCGATGATGCGAAAAAAAAACCTCACAGACTGAGATTACTCAATTAACTAACTCATTATGTTTTTTAAAAAAATATACTTCACAAAAAACTCTTAATATTAGTTTTGAGGATACTTATTATCAAAAATCATGAAATCAGAACATACCCACTATTTTGGTGGCAACTCAGAATGGTTTATAAATAATTACTAAACTGGCATTAATTAAACCTTGTTTAATTTTGATTGAACCATCACATGCTAAATCTACAGACCATTGAGGCTTTTGGCCTGTTGTGTACCTGCGAACACTCTGTAATCATTTTTATGTAGGTATACATATGGAATTAACATTAAGCAATGTCCACGATACACATAAAAAAAAGCAGGTAATTGATAGGCTGTGGCAACATCTCCATCATTTTTTTCAATTGACATCCATCCACTCAAGCCTTTTTAAAACACACGTGGGGTGAGTGGGAATGGTAAGGGCTCAATGGCGCAGGATAACTATATGGATTAAGAAAATGGTCACCAGCTAATGACCATGGCTAAAGATGCGGCTATAAAAATAAACTGTCATTACGCCAATGTGGATATTCTAGACTTTCAGGCTGCTGGCTTTTATAACTAGCTCGAGTATGCATGTCTTGGCAGCTTCGCCCATGCGTTTTCAGGGCATTATCTATTAAAGATCTTTTGCCCGTAATGGAAGATTTTCTATGTGTTTAGCAAATGCATTTGACAATGCTATTACATTCATTGAGAAACTCAATGAGCCCTGGGGAATAAAGGATGCAGAATCACGACATGTCTATCTAAACCCCTTAGCCAGAAGATATACTAATACGCCAAATAATTTCACTATTGAAGGAAAATTAGACGTGGAATTTCCAGCAGATTGGCATGAACTGCATGATGACCTGATAAAGCATGATAAAATTACCATAAATAAAAAAGGTAGCGTAAGTGTATTAGAAGTTCATCACTGGAATGGCGCTTCAAAACCGACGCCCTATATCAGTGATAAAATACCGCTTTATGACAGAGATAGTAACTGTATCGGAATCATATGGAATGCAAAGCCAGCGCCCATTATTAATCCAATCCTATCCGTCTTCAAAAATAATAATTCCTCTATTTTTTCTCATACCCGAGATGAGATAACCGAGAAAGAACATGCGGTCATATGGCTTATTATTCAAGGATATGCAAGAACAGAGATCTCAGACATCCTGAATATTTCATCAAGCACGGTAAAAAGTCGATTACATTCGGTCTTTCAGAAAAAATCAATTTTCAATATAAAACAATTACGTGAGCTTTATATAAACAATGGCATAGATAGCTATATCCCTTCTTCAATTTTGAGTAACGGATTACTTTTTATATGAACAACTCTAAAAACTACTCTTCGGGCAGGGTACCGCTGGAATGCCGTTTATCATTTATGAGTATTGCCCTGGTTCACGCAGGGATGTTAACCGCACTCGATCAGTTTATGCTTGGTGCCATTCTCGGACATGCAATGACCCCGACGGAAGCCTTTATTGCCATTACAATTGCAAGTCTGATTTTTGGCGTTCTGACGTTTGCTCTTGGTTTTGCTGGTATGAAAGAGGGGCTGACGGGGACCATGCTGGCACGCTGGTCAGGTTTTGGGCGTATAGGATCGGTGCTGGTCAGTCTAGTAATCACCCTCAGTCTGTTAGGGTGGTTCGGAATACAAAATGCGGTATTTGCCAAAAGTATCAACCACGCGCTAGGCGGTGTACCGGGGTTTAACCTGGCGGCTAGCGTGTCGGGTATATTGCTCACATTTTTGGTGGCATTCGGCTTTAGGGCGTTGCAGATCACTGCCAGAATCGCGATTCCGCTTTTTATTGCGGTTATTACTTTTATTTCCTTCGAGATTCTCTCGCATCAAAACATGATGACCGCAGTGCGATCTTTGCCACAGGGTGAAGCCTTATCTATCTCGGACGCAATAACCATCATCCTGGGCGGCTGTATCGTCGCGGCCTTGATGACTCCGGATATAACGCGGTATGCAAAAAAATCCTCTCATGTGCTGTCAATGACCCTGTTGAGTATTTTTGCAGGTGAGTTCCTGGTTAATGGTTTGGCGATTGTTTTGGCCAGAGTCTTGAATACCGGAGATGTGGTGACAATTATGGCTCAGACAGCCGGCGGGATGGGATTACTGGCGGTCGGACTGTCCACTCTGCGGGTCAACGGTCTGAACCTTTATTCCTCATCGCTCGGGAATGCTAATATCATTTCCGTACTGACCAGGAAACAAGCCAGCTACACAACCACCACGATCGTTATTGGGCTAGCGGGTACGTTGCTTTCTTTACTTGGAATATTGGACAGGTTTGTCGATTTTCTGGCGCTGCTGGGCATTATTTTCCCGCCAATAGTCGGTGTGATGATTGTGGGCTATTTTACGGTGAAACCAAATACACAGAAATTAGCCCTCCTGCGGCAGACGAATACCATACCTAAAGATAAAGACACACCATTAGTTGGGTGGGTCGCTATTTTCTCGTGTTTAACCGGAAGCCTAGCCGGGACAGTCAGTGGTTTGGGTGTACCCGCCATCAATTCACTGCTGGTTGCAGGAATAGTTTATTGCAGTCTTGAAAACATAAAATATCGTTTATGTCGAAACCCATAAGGTAAAGATAATCGAAAAAGGGCGCCCCGCTCCGACTGGCAAAGAGCCGGCAAGACACAAAACGTACCTGGCGGGGAAGCGCACCGTAGGGGGTGGATTGGACTTTTCCAATAACCGTCAATACGCTGCCAATCGATACCCTTGGTCAGCCAGTCGAATCACTCCGGCGATACCACTGTTTAGAAGATGGTCTTGGCTCAGACAGAACCAGATGTTTAGCATTTCAAGTGCGCCGGAAATGGCGAATGGGTGATTTGTGACGAAAAAACCCGGCTTGCTAAGCCGAGTTTTTTTCCGTTCCAGGCGCAACGGCTAACCACTGCCTGGAACGGTGCTACTTGTGGCTGGCTAACTACAGGTACACGCCATGAGGGGTAATCCCAAAACGCTTATGGCGTGTAGCGATCTTCTTAATAAGCAGACAGCCAAACGCTATCTCAGCCTCGTTACATTAATTTGTGAAACTGCGCGAAGATTTAATAGCTTCATTTCACAGTCATGGTGCCGTTTATATTTTGTGGAGATTGAAGCTTTTATAGTGCACCAATGAAAACATACCCCACACCTCATGACTCGTTGTTCAAGAAATTCTTCAGCGATATTGGCGTCGCAACGGATTTCCTGCAAATACACTTGCCGCCGGCATTGCGGGAAAAGTGCGACTTCAGCACGTTAACCATCACCTCCACCAGTTTTATCAAGGATAATCTGCGCACCCGATGCTGCGATATGCTTTACCGCTTACAGACCACGATGGGACCGGGTTATATCTATTGCGTCATTGAGCACCAGTCCAGCGCGGATGCGCTTATGGCGTTTCGTATGATGACCTACAGCATGGAAGCTATGCAGCTTCATATTAATCAGGGACATGAAAAATTACCACTGGTCATACCGTTGCTGTTTTATCATGGAGTCAAAAAACCCTATCCCCACAGCACCCGCTGGCTGGATAGTTTTGACGATCCCGTTGCGGCGCAAGTAATATATAGTCAGGCGTTTCCGTTAGTAGATTTGACAGTGATCCCTGACGAGGAGATCAAAACCCATCGGAAAGTAGCGTTGCTGGAATATGTACAAAAACATATCTGGGAGCGGGATATTAACGTACGGCTCCGGGATATCGCGTTCCTGCTGGAGTTATCCCATCCCAGCAGGGAGCTATTCGTATGCTTGATGCACTACCTGGCACAAGAGGCAAATACTCTTGACTCGGAAGCCTTTTTCAGTAATCTGGGACGAAATACGATCCGTTACAAGGAGGACATGATGACCATCGCTGAGCAACTGGAACAAAAGGGCCGAAAAATAGGACGACAAGAAGGATGGCAAGAAGGACGGCAAGAAGGACGTAGAGAGATTGCCCGTAGTATGCTGGCATTAGGTTTTGAACGCGCTATTGTAGAACATGCTACCGGATTGAGTAATAAAGAATTGGACGCTTTGGCAGAATAGGTCCGTTACTTTTTGTCAGTGGTGGACGCATGGGCAAAATTGCCTTAGGATTCCTATTGTACAATCCGGGTGAAAGCTACATTAAGATACTTTTGCAGCCAATATGATTTTCTTCAGCGATTTTTTTCGCGGCATTGCTGCAATTAATTTCAGTAGGATGAAATGCTCGTTGTAGGATATTCTTAAAATAGATATTAATTGACATTATTTGGACTGGGTCCTATATAAAAACTCGATTTATATATCTGCCTATGCCCTAAATAATGTTAGTTGCAGGAAAGCAGCAGTTGGCACACTCTCAACGGGGCTGCAGCCATTTTGCGGCTCACCCCGTTTCATGTGGTGAATGTTAATCACCATTACAAGCGGCAGCGTCCAGACCGCGCGAGCGTCCCTAGGTGCGGTAAACCCGCCGCGCCCGACTCCCGCCACGTCACGCCGCCGCAGGAATCAGTTCGCCACCGCAATACGTTTCATATCTTTCATATAACCACGCAACGTCGCCCCGATAACTTCAATCGGATGGTGGCGAATAGCCTCATTCACATCACGCAGTTGCGCATTATCAATCGCCCCGGCGGGTACCGATTTACCCAAATCGCCCGGTTGCAGCACTTGCATGAATTTCGCTTTCAACAACGGCACCGCGGCGTTGGCAAACAGATAATTACCATATTCCGCCGTATCGGAAATCACCACGTTCATTTCATACAAACGCTTACGCGCGACGGTATTGGCAATCAACGGCAGCTCATGCAATGATTCATAATAAGCTGATTCAGCAATAATGCCGGAACAGGTCATGGTTTCAAACGCCAACTCCACCCCAGCCTTGGCCATGGCGATCATCAGCACACCGTGATCAAAATATTCCTGCTCAGTGATTTTACCCTCAAACACCGGGGCATTTTCAAACGCCGATGCGCCGGTCTCTTCACGCCAAGTCAATAATTTCACATCGTCATTGGCCCAGTCAGCCATCATGCCGCTGGAGAACGCGCCGGTAATAATATCATCCATATGCTTTTCAAACAGCGGCCGCATCAGCGCCTTGAGCTGTTCGGACAGGGCAAAAGCTCGCAGCTTGGCGCTATTGGACAAACGGTCCATCATTAGCGTAATGCCGCCCTGCTTCAAGGCTTCGGTCGTGGTTTCCCAACCAAACTGCACCAGCTTGCCGGCATAGGCGGCATCAATACCATCTGCCACCATTTTGTCATAACACAACAGCGAGCCCGCTTGTAACATGCCGCATAAAATGGTTTGTTCACCCATCAGGTCGGACTTCACTTCCGCCACGAAGGATGATTCCAATACGCCGGCGCGATGACCACCGGTGGCCGCCGCCCACGCTTTCGCCAGCGCCATCCCCTCACCTTGGGGATCGTTTTCCGGATGGACCGCGATCAGGGTCGGTACGCCAAAACCACGTTTGTACTCTTCACGCACTTCGGTACCCGGACACTTCGGCGCCACCATAATGACCGTGATATCCTTACGAATTTGCTCACCGACTTCCACGATATTAAAACCATGGGAATAACCAAGCGCCGCGCCTTTCTTCATCAACGGCTGCACGGCCTTAACCACCACCGAATGCTGTTTGTCCGGCGTCAGATTCACCACCAGGTCGGCCCCGGGGATCAGTTCTTCATAGGTGCCCACTTTAAAGCCGTTTTCCGTGGC
>JAATGH010000326.1 GCA_015654745.1 Enterobacterales bacterium | reverse complement strand
TTCTTTACTGAAAATGCCACTCATATACAGAACTGTACCTCGTTTTACTCAATTGCGTTATCACATACTCTGTTATCAATGGCAAGCCATTTTTGATCAGGGCCGGATATGTCGCACATAATTAAATCGTTCAGTTACATTCAAGAGGCAACGCCTGGTTCCGACCGCCGAAAATTTAACCCGGTAGCGGAAGGAGTTAACCACTGTCATGATTTCTGTACCATTTATCGATAACCTTAGCGCAAAGACATGCTAACGTCCAATGCAATATTCGAGAATAACTATTCATTTACTTATAAAAGAAAACAAGAGGTTTGGCTCACATTTTTTTAGTTTTGCTTATACCCTATTCGACTATCCCGGTAATAAACTGGACTAGAGCGCGAAACACCCCGGCACGCTGCCCGGCGGCGCAACCAGCCGGGGAAGGAAGGCGGGATGATGAGTTTGGCGAGGGTGGGTGGCAAAATGTCCCGTTTGGGAAAGGCGCGTAAATTGGCCTTAGGGCTTTAAGGGGATAATGGCGCTCTGCGCTATTTCCGGTCCCCATTATTGTGCAGCTTAACTTTTCACCAGATAAATATCCCGTCGCGATCGCAGGTCGGGACTGGATTGTGGTTATTCATCGCCAAGGATCGCGCATTAAATCAGTATAGCCAAATTCTGAAAATAGCTTATTATTAATTCAACGTGGTTAAGACCAGCTTTAGCCCAATATAACTTAAACGAATATTGTCATTTTACCGTAATTAAATCATTCTCGCCCGAAGAGACGGCAACAAATGCCGTCAGAAGACCACTACAGCGTTATTTTTCCGCCAATTTTTATGGGATGGAAATGGTGCTCGCCGATCCCGGCGGCGGATAACGCCTGCTGCAATTCCAGCGGCGGTTCGTCCAGGGCCTCATCAGCCAGTTCAAATACGCCCCAGTGAATCGGTATGACCTTCGGGCAGTTTAACTGCTGGTATAGTTTCACCGCCTCAACAGGATTCATATGGCTTTCACCCATGAACCATTCTGGTGCATAGGCGCCGATGGGCAATGCCGCGACGTCAAAAGGCCCGAGCCGTTTACCAATTTCCGCTAAGCCGGCAGAGTATCCGCTATCGCCGGAGAAATAAAAACGCCAGGCTTTGGTTTCCACCACCCAACCACACCATAGGCTGCGGTTTCTATCCTTGAATGAACGCATGCTCCAGTGGCGAGCGGGCACACAGTGCACGCGTATACCGCGAAAATCGAGGCTCTCCCACCAATCGCATTCGGTTACGCTCCTCACCCCGTTTTTTTTCAGCCAATGGCCCATACCCAAAGGCGCCATGGCCTGCATTGCCGGGAAGCGCTTTAACAAACGCTTTAACGTGCCTTTATCCAAATGATCGTAATGATTGTGGGAATAAATGACGCCGGATATGGGTGGCAGGTCGGCAATAGACACCGGCGAAGGCGTTTTGCGCTTCGGACCTAAAAAAGGTAAAGGGGATGCTCGCGTTCCCAACGCCGGGTCGATCAAGATATAACGTCCCGCGACCCGGATCAGCAGACAGGCATGGCCGAGCCACCAGATGGTATCACCCGTGCCGCTAAAATCCGCAGGCTCCCACCAGCGTTCGATAAACGCCGGATAGCCGGCTTGTGGCGGCTTTGGCAAACCTAGACGCTTACGTTCATCCTGCCATTTTTTATAATCACCGACACTACGCTCGCTTGGCTCCACATTGCGAAATCCATCGGGGGTGTGATGAAGCTTTGACGCATCATACCAAGGATTTTTTTTGGTCATTTGGTATCCGTTTATCCCGTAGGGGTATATCAACCCGCGATGCGCAGCGTTATGTTAGAAAAAATGCGACGGGTTGATTATGTGATGGCTGCCACCGCCGCACTTCACGGGATGGCGTACTATGGGAAAAGACTTAACGCTCGGCGATAAAATCCTTGAACATGATGGGTTCGCTGGCTGGAAAAGCTTTGACACCTTGGTCGGCCCCTGTTCCCTGCCCCAGTCGTTTGAGGAGCTCAGTTTGTATCTTCTGCTGCTCGAGCAGTTCGTTGAGCAGCACGATTTGCTCGTTAGCCCTAACGCTTGCCCGGTTGAGGAAATACCAGATCACCAAGAATATAATTAAGGCGATAAAGCACAGCGCCACTGAGGCGACATTCAACGTATTTAATCCAAAATCGTTCATAAAGTGACCTTGCCACTGATAAAACCAGAGGCTATCTTATCACTCCAGAGCCGGATCTGTCCTGCGCAACGGAAAAATGGCCTTACCAAGGCATCCACTTGGTTACCAAACACACGCCAATGAAAAAATCACCGCCTTGATCGCAAAAACTGTTCAGTGCCGACAGCCAGAGTAATAAACAAAGCACCAGGATGGCGAAAAATGATATCGCAGTCTTTCTTTTCAAAACCCTTGCCCCGTTTCGCCCCGAAGGGATCATTCTAGCCAGCGCTACTTAAACAAACGATAACCAAGGTCGTTTCATTATCAGAATAGTAATATTAAAGAAATATGATTTTTTTGTAACCAAATGAGTTGGCAATAATTATCACCCGTATTCCCGCCGGTTGTCTCGGCCGCCTGATTTTTAGGTAAATCACGGTATATCAATAGAATAGCGTCGATCATAGTTACCACGAAGACCCTCAAGCCTGCGTGAAAGCCCGCCGGCCATCACAGACGCGAAGGCCTACACTCAACACCCGGGGAAACGCCCGGCAAAAGCAGGTCACACCATCTTCGCGGGCGAGGGTTTTAAAAAGGGTATTGCTGATAGCCGATTTGCCGTGAAATCGTGCGCGCCGCGTCATGCAGCATGCTGACATAGTCGCTTTTGTTATCTTCCGAAAAACGAATGGTCGGAAAAGAGATGCTCAGGCCGGCAATGACTACGCCAAAGCGATCAAATATCGGTACCGCGATACAGCGCAGCCCCTCTTCCTGTTCTTCATTGTCCTCGCCAAAACCCTGCTCGCGCACCAAATCCAACTCGGGTAATAGTGCCTCGACATTGGCGGCGGTACGGGAGGTGCTGCGATTAAACACCACGTCGGCGAGCATCTCCCTCGCTTCGTCGCGGTCCCGCCAGGCCAGCAATACTTTGCCGATCGCCGTGCTATACAGCGGGTTACGGCGTCCTACCCTGGAATACATGCGCAGGTTATACATTGAATCGATTTTATGGATATAAACAATACTGTCTTCGTCCAGCGAACCCAGATGGATCGTCTCGCGGGTTAAATTGGAGAGAATCCGCATTTGTATATCGGCAATCCGGATCAGATCAACGTTCTGCAGCGCCTTGGCTCCCAGCTCAAATAATTTCAACGTTAAGGAGTATTTTTCCGACTCACCTTCCTGTGCAACATATCCCAGCGATTTCATCGTTTGCAGGAAGCGGTAAACCGTACTCTTGGACATCATCACCCGTTGTGATAGCTCGGTAATGCCAATCTCCCGCTCATCACCCAGGGCCTGTAAAATGCCGAATACCTTTAATACCGACGATACGGAGTCCGGTTGCCTATCTAGTTCTGTCATAGCCATGTTAAAAAAATCCTAATTAACCCGTTTTCTTTCAAGCCGCAGCCGCCTTGGTTAGACTCATTAACCCGACTCTTTTACCCGAGCACGCACCGAATTCACGCAATGCCGCCTGCCTGCCGTTGGAAATTTATTGGGTATAAATGTGTTGTTTTAAAAAAAATAGAACATGATTTTTAGTATAATGGCAAGCTGACATTCAACGCAATCATCATTAGCATCCGGAACGCGCTTTCACCCGATTAAGAGTATTTATTACATTTATCAGTTTATCTTAAACCTATAACTCTCTGAATTGATGCTAGGATAAAGCTTTTAACGGTACGTAGACGCTCTATGACCTCAAATTATGCTTATGCCGACGGCATCCCTACTCCACAACGCTACGGCGCCATTCTGACCATTGCCATCAGCATCAGTATTGCGGTACTGGACGGCGCTATCGCCAACGTAGCACTGCCTACCATAGCGCGGGAACTTCATGCAAGTCCGGCCACCTCAATTTGGGTGATTAACGCCTATCAGTTAGCCATCATCATGACATTGTTATCCTTTGCCACACTGGGGGATATCTACGGCTATCGCCGCGTTTATCAATACGGGCTGGCGGTGTTCAGCCTGATGTCGCTGGCGTGCGCCCTGTCCGATAGCTTATGGATGCTCATCGGCGCACGGGTATTGCAAGGGCTGGGGGCGGCGGCGCTGATGAGTATCAATACGGCGCTTATACGCATTATCTATCCCTCCCGGCTGTTGGGACGGGGCATGGCGATTAATACCCTGGTGGTGGCGGTATCCACCGCCGCCGGCCCCACGGTGGCCGCTGGCGTGCTGGCCGTAGCCTCTTGGGAATGGCTCTTCGCCATCAATGTGCCCATCGGTCTGCTCGCGCTGTATCTGGGACATCGGTTCTTGCCGGCTAACGCCCAAAAAAATACGGGTCAGCGATTTAACACCTTTAGCGCCGTCATGAACGCCCTGACCTTCGGGCTTTTATTGTCCGCGCTGGGGGGATTCTCGCAGCGGGTTGGCGGGCAATGGATCGTGGCCGAACTGATTTTAGCCGTCATCGCCGGCGTCATCTTCGTTAAACACCAGCTTTCGCAGACCTGGCCGCTGCTGCCGGTGGATTTGTTACGAATTCCTTTATTTTCGCTCTCCCTGTGCACCTCGATTTGTTCCTTTTGCGCCCAAATGCTCGCCATGGTCTCGCTACCCTTTTACCTGCAAAGCGTATTAGGCCGTAATGAGGTGGCGACCGGTTTGTTACTTACCCCTTGGCCGCTGGCCACCATGTTGCTGGCGCTGCTGGCGGGTAGGCTAATCGGACGGGTGAATTCAGGTTTGCTAGGGGCAATTGGCCTAGGTGTCTTCGCCACAGGGCTGTTTTCACTGGCCTGGTTACCCGCCGCGCCGGGAGATGGCGAAATTATTTGGCGCATGATGCTGTGCGGTGCGGGGTTCGGCCTGTTTCAGTCACCCAATAATCATACCATTATCACCTCCGCTCCCCGCAATCGCAGCGGCGGAGCCAGCGGTATGCTGGGCACCGCCAGACTATTTGGACAAACGTCCGGGGCTGCGCTGGTGGCGCTGATGTTTAATCTGTTCGGTAACCACGGCAATCATGCATCGCTGGTGTTAGCCGGCGTATTCGCCACCGCCGCGGCGCTGGTCAGTGCGCTACGCATTACCCAGCCCAACCCGCAGCGGCAGAGTGCCGGCGAATCCCCACAGGCAAAATAGCGCGCCGAGCATTATTTTAAATAAGTACCGGAACGCAGGGCCTCGATACGTTTATCCAACGGCGGATGGGACATAAACAGTTCCCCGAAGCCTTTGGATTTGCCGTTGATGCAAAAAGCCAACATGCTGCCCTCTTCCTGCGGCTCATAGCTGGTTTTCAAGCGCTGCAACGCGGCTATCATCTTTTCCTTACCCACCAGCCTTGC
>JAATGH010000343.1 GCA_015654745.1 Enterobacterales bacterium | reverse complement strand
GAGCGGTATCCTGTAGAATCAGGCTAATAGCCAGGCTCTTAAAACCATCCGCTACGCCCTTCCCCCGGTACACATCAAACAAGTTTACGCCAACTACCTGATTTGCGCCAACTTTCTTGCACTCAGCGATAATATCTGCTGCCGCGACGTTTTCAGCCACCACAACGGCGATGTCGCGGCGGTTCGCAGGGAAGCGAGAAATGTCATTCGCTTGAGGCACTTTACGTACTGCGACCTGATCCCAGAGTAGTTCAAAGACCAGGGTACGGCCATTTAAATCCAGTTTTGGTTCTAATTCTGGGTGTATAACGCCAATAAATCCAATACGTTCCCCATTCAAATATAATGCCGCGCTCTGGCCGGGGTGTAACGCAGGATTTTTTTCGCTACGGAATTCAATATCGGCAAGTTTACCGGTAAGTTCAAGTATTGATTCAATATCGCCCTTTAAATCATAGAAGTCGACCTGCTCGCGCGCCAGATCCCAGTGTTCATCATACCGGGGACCGGTGATAACACCGGACAGCATAAGATCCTGCCTAATCCCCAGGTCCGCTGTATTATCAGGAACAAAGCGTAATCCGCTTTCAAATAAACGGATGCGGCCTTGTTGGCGATTTTGATTGTAGACCACCGCCCCAATCAATCCGCTCCATAAAGAAAGCCTCATGGCGGACATTTCCGCTGAAATCGGACTTGGCAACATTAACGGCGTCTGATCGGGATGCAGTAAGGATTGTATCTTGGGATCAACAAAGCTGTAAGTGATCGCCTCTTGATAACCCCGATCGACCAGCAACGTTTTTACCCGATTTAACGGTAATGCGGCTTCTTGATGGCGAGTCATTACCAAATCGGCCCGAATCGGCACATTGGGAATGGTATTGTACCCAAACACCCGCGCCACCTCTTCCACCAAGTCTTCTTCAATTTCCATATCGAAACGCCAGCTCGGCGCGACCGCTTGCCAGCTATCCTGGCCCGGCGTGACGTCACAACCCAATCGGGTCAGGATGTCGCCAACATCGGCATCAGGAACAGTGTGGCCGATCAGTCGATCGAGCTTTTCACGGCGTAAGGTGATGGTCGCGCGTGTCGGCAAGGCCGAGGGTGTGCTCACCTCGGTGATCGGGCCGGCTTGACCGCCACAAATGGCAATCAATAATCCGGTGGCGCGCTCAATGGCCCGCTGCTGCAGCTCAGGATCCACACCGCGCTCATAGCGGTGGGATGCATCGGTATGCAGGCCATAACGGCGGGCACGTCCAGCGATGGCCAGCGGCTTGAAAAACGCGCTCTCAAGCACCACGTCCGCCGTGGCGGGACTGATTCCGGAGAACTCACCACCGAAGATACCCGCCATGGCCAGCGCTTTTTGCCGATCGGCTATGACCAGCGTATCAGGCGCCAAAGTTGCCTGGGTCCCGTCCAGCAGGGTCAATACTTCCCCTTTGCTGGCCATGCGCACCACTATGCCGCCTTCTATCGCCTTTAAATCGAAGGCGTGCATGGGCTGGCCTAATTCCAACAATACGTAATTGGTCACGTCCACGACCGCATCCACGGAACGCAGGCCGCAGCGGCGTAGTTTCTCTTTCATCCATAACGGAGTCGGCGCCGCGACATTGATACCTTTGACGACACGGGCGAGGTAACGCGGGCAGGCGTCGGACGCCTCTACGCTAACGGCCACCCGATCGTTGATTAACGGCGCCACGGCGTCGATGCGCGGAATATTCAGCGCCAACCGATTGAGCACCGCCACGTCGCGGGCAATGCCTAGCAGGCCGAGGCAATCAGCGCGGTTCGGCGTTACGCTGATATCAATGGTTTTATCATCCAATTGCAAATACTTGCGGATGTTCTGACCAATGGGCGCATCCTCAGGCAACTCAATAATGCCGCCATGATCGTCATCCAAGCCGAGTTCTTTGAATGAGCACAGCATTCCTTCCGACGGCTCGCCACGAAGTTTAGCGGCTTTTATCTTGAAATCACCCGGCAATACCGCGCCGATAGTGGCCACCGCCACCGTTAAGCCTTCCCGGCAATTTGGCGCGCCACATACGATATCCAGCGGAGTTTCGCCCCCAATGTCTATTTTGGTAACGCGCAATTTATCGGCGTTCGGATGCTGCTGGCAGGCAATAACCCGTCCCACGACCACACCGGTAAACGCGGGCGCGACATCGCTTACGCCGTCCACTTCCAAGCCGCCCATGGTAATTTGTTCTGCCAGTTCGTCGCTGCTAATGGCCGGATTTACCCACTCACGCAGCCAAAGTTCACTGAATTTCATGTGCTCGTCCCGCCTTATTTAAACTGTTTAAGAAAACGCAGATCGTTTTCAAAGAATGCGCGTAAATCAGTGACGCCATAGCGTAGCATCGTCAGGCGCTCCATCCCCATGCCAAAGGCAAAACCGGAATACACTTCCGGATCGATGCCGACATTCCGTAGTACGTTAGGGTGCACCATACCGCATCCCAATACCTCCAGCCATTTGCCGTTCTTACCCATAACGTCAACCTCTGCCGAGGGTTCGGTAAACGGAAAATAGGACGGGCGAAAACGTATTTGCAGATCTTCTTCAAAGAAATTACGCAGAAAATCGTTCAGCGTTCCCTTGAGGTTGGTAAAACTGATATTGGTGTCGATTATCAGCCCTTCCATCTGATGGAACATCGGGGTGTGGGTCTGATCATAATCGTTACGATAAACCCGCCCCGGAGCGATAATACGAATCGGCGGCCGTTGGTTTTTCATGGTGCGGATTTGCACACCCGAGGTCTGGGTGCGCAATAAGCGGGTGGCGTCAAACCAGAATGTGTCGTGATCGGCGCGAGCCGGGTGATGGGCAGGAATATTCAACGCGTCAAAGTTATGGTAATCATCTTCGATTTCCGGTCCCGTAGCCACCGAAAAACCCAATTCGCCGAAAAATTGCTCTATACGCGTTATGGTTCGGGTCACCGGGTGCAGCCCGCCATTTTCCATGCGCCGTCCTGGTAACGAGATATCCAGTGTTTCCTGTGCCAAGCGGGCATTTAGCGCCGAAGATTCCAGGCTCTCCTTGCGTTCATTTAGCGCCTGTTGCACCTCCAGCTTCACCTGGTTGATTACCGCGCCGGCGGCAGGGCGTTCTTCCGGCGGTAAATCGCGTAAGCTCGTCATTTGCAGGGTCAAATACCCTTTTTTACCGAGATATTCGACCCGCACGTTATCTAGCGCCGTAATATCCTGGGCTTGTGCTATGGCTTGTTTGGCTTGCACAACCAAATCTGCGAGATGTGGCATTGCTTTCCTCTTTTTCCGGCCTTAAATGGCTTGTTCGTTAATGGCGAGCAAAAAAAAGCCTCCACACCGGGAGGCTTTAGCGCTATTTTTCGTTTCTT
>JAATGH010000487.1 GCA_015654745.1 Enterobacterales bacterium | reverse complement strand
TGCAACGCGGCTATCATCTTTTCCTTACCCACCAGCCTTGCTGAACCGGCATCGGCATGGAATTCACGATAGCGGGAAAACCACAGCGTAATGATGCTGGCCAATACGCCGAACACCAATTCCAGTACCATCGATACGGCAAAATAAATCATTGGATTACCGCCGCCGTTATCCCCTTCATCGCGATTGGATGACAAAAAACCCGAAGCCAGCTGGGCTAAAATACGGGAAATAAAGATCACAAATGTGTTCACCACGCCCTGGATCAGCGTCATGGTGACCATATCGCCATTGGCCACATGGCTTATTTCATGGGCGATAACCGCTTGAGCCTCATCACGGCTCATATTGGCGAGCAAGCCCGTGCTGACCGCAACCAGGGAAGCATCGCGCCGCGCGCCGGTGGCGAAGGCGTTGATATCCGGAGCCTGATAAATCGCCACCTGCGGCATGGCAATTCCCGCCTGCGCCGACTGGCGGCGCACGGTGTCCAAAAGCCAACGCTCGGTTTCATCGCGGGGCTGTTCGATAACCTGCCCACCGACCGAGCGCAGCGCCATCCATTTCGACATCAGCAGCGAAACAAATGCTCCGCCAAAGCCGAACAGGCCGGCCATGACCATTAAACCCGTCACGCTGGAAGACTGTATCCCCGTCAGGCTCAACACCAGCCCGAAGACCAGCATGACGGCCAGGTTAGTGAGAAGAAAGAGAACGATGCGCATCATATAAAGTAGGATTCCTCGAAAAAAATTAACGCCCAATGCGTTACCTTGATCCTATGGGCTTGTGCGGCGTTTTCAAGCGTTACTTGCCATTAAGTGCTTAAAAAGACATAACTTTACATTTTGTTAATCTTTTTAGCCGGGGGGAACAGGCAACACATAAAAAAAGGCGCCCCATGGGCGCCTGTAGGCTGGATAACGGCTGATACGTTTATTTAACCGGTGCCGGCTGGCTTGCCGGCTGGCTATTTTCCGCTTTGGCCAAATCCAGGGCAATGTGCACCGTCTCATCCAGATAGGGATCGGGCTCATGATAATCTTTGGGGATCGCGTCAAGAGACTTGATAGGACTCTTACCCTCACGTTGTAAACGGTCATTGATCCGTTGCAAACGAATGGCATCGTCCTCGTGGTTCTCTTTCTCACGCTGAGCCAGGTTAAGGGAAACCTGGTTCTTCTTATCCTTCAAGGCATGCAACCGCGCAATATCCTGAGTGAGATATTGGAACTCCGGATCCTTGGCAATACGCGCCTGATGCGATTTCAGCAGTTCGGCGGAGAACGGTTTTAAATCACCGGTCTTGGTAAACGTCGCCGCGTTGATGCTATCCCAGGGTAAGGCGTTATCTTCAAACTTTTCTCCGGTTTCGATGGTCTCGTCGCCGGTCGGCATGATGATATCGGGAACAACCCCTTTGCGCTGCGTGCTGCCACCATTGACCCGGTAAAATTTCTGAATGGTATATTGAATCGAACCCAGTGCCGGCCAGTCAGGTCTAAGCATTTGGTCATATATCCGATTCAAAGAACGGTACTGCTGTACCGTCCCTTTACCAAACGTCGGTTCACCCACAATAAGCGCCCGGCCATAGTCCTGCATCGCCGCGGCAAAAATTTCCGACGCCGAGGCGCTAAAGCGGTCTACCAGCACCACCAGCGGGCCTTTGTAATAAACGATACCGTCATTATCGCTATCCTCGCGGATCTTGCCGTTATTGTCGCGAACCTGAACCACCGGACCGCTGGGAATAAACAACCCGGATAATGAAACGGCTTCGGTTAAGGCTCCGCCACCGTTGGCGCGCAGATCGATGATAACGCTGCTGACGTTTTGTTTCTGCAGTTTTTGCAACTGGACTTTTACGTCATCAGTTAACCCAACGTAGAACCCGGGAATATCCAGCACGCCAACTTTCTGGCCGCCCACATCCTTTAAGGTCAATTTAACCGCCCGATCTTCCAAGCGGATACGCTCCCGGGTCACCGTTACGATCCGTGTCTTGGTGCCCTTGCCCGCAGGCAGG
>JAATGH010000473.1 GCA_015654745.1 Enterobacterales bacterium | reverse complement strand
TGGCCCTCGTGGCGACGCTACCGTTGCTGCTTTTTTTACTGCTATTTTTTGTCTGGCCGATTGCCGGACTGCTTAAGCAAGGCTTCCTGGTGCAGGGCCGTTTTAGCCTCGAAAACTATCTCCATCTGTGGGATACCCCCATTTATCGCATCGTGCTGGAAAACACCTTCGTCATTGCGGCGGTAGTCACCGTTGGCTGCATTGTGATGAGTTATCCGCTGGCCTGGCTTATGGCCTCGGTGCGCCCGGCGATGGCGAAGCTGCTATTTTTCGCCGTTCTGCTGCCGTTCTGGTCCAGCGCGTTAGTCCGGACCTCGGCGTGGATCGCGCTGCTGCAACAAAACGGCCCCCTCAATAATCTCCTGATGACTCTGCAGATAACCTCGCAGCCGGTGGCCTTTCTTTATAACTTTACCGGCGTACTGATTGGCATGGTTCACGTCCTGATGCCTTTCGTGGTGCTGCCGCTGTATGCATCATTTCGTTCGCTGGATAGTACGCTGTTGCAGGCTGCGCAGAGTTTAGGCGCGGATTCGCTCAGCATCTTTACCCGCATCATCCTGCCACTGACCCGCCCGGGCGTTGTCGCCGGGGCGGTTATCGTATTTATGAACGCGGTAGGCTACTACATCACGCCATCGCTGATGGGCGGACCGGCGCAGCGCATGGTGGCGGAGCTCATTTCGCACAACATTACCGATGAGCTGAACTGGGGGATTGCCGCCGCGCTGGCCTGCGTACTGCTGATAACCACCCTGGTCGCGCTGTGGCTATTTAATCGCCTGTTCGGCCTGGACAAACTGATGGATGGCTCCAGCGGTAAGGGCAGCCAGTCGGTGGTGGTCGCTCATCGCAGCGGCGGCGGGCGGATTAGCGCGGGTGCCGGCGTGCTGGTGGCGCTGTTTCTTATCCTGCCGATTGTTATCGTTATCCCGATGAGTTTCGGCACCGCCAGTTTCCCCACCTTTCCGCCTGCCGAATACGGCGTGCGCTGGTACGTCAACTTTTTCACCGATAGTAAATGGATGCTGGCCCTCGGCGAGAGTATGCGGATCGGATTGATCGTTACGGTGGTGTCGATGGTGCTGGGAGCTACCGCCGCGATGGGTATTCATAAACTGCGCTCGCCGCGCAAAAGCTGGCTGGAGACGCTATTTATCGTTCCTATGTCGGTGCCCGCCATCATTACCGCCGTCGCGCTTTATTATCTGTGCGGCCCTTTAGGTTTGATTAACAACTCGGTGGCGCTGATCCTCGGCCATACCGTTCTGGCGACGCCTTATACCTTCATTACGCTACGCGCGGCGCTGAAAGGATTCGATCCCAGCCTTGAGCTGGCGGCCTACAGCCTCGGGGCTAAGCCCTGGCAAATGTTCCGCCGGGTGATGTTCCCCATTTTGCTTCCCGGCATGGTCGGCGGCGCGGTGTTTGCCTTTGTCACCTCCTTTGACGATGTGGTGATGTCGCTGTTCCTGACCACTATCCGCAATCGAACCCTGCCGAAGCTGATGTATGAAGGGCTGGCGTTCGATTTCGACCCGACGGTGATTTCAGCCTCCTGCGTACTGATTGCGGCGACGGCGGGGATCCTGATTTTCCAGAGCCTGGTAAAACGTAACGGAGGCAAACATGCGTCAAATGCAGGGTAAAGATGTCACTCTCAACGCCATTCGCAAAACCTACGGTACTACGGTGGCGCTGCCGCGTATCGATCTGCAGGTGGCGCGCGGCGAGTTTTGTACGCTGCTGGGCGCCTCCGGTTCCGGAAAAACGACGCTGCTCAAAGTGATTGCTGGATTTGAGCGTCCCGACGGCGGCAGCGTGCAGATTGCCGGTAAGGACGTGACCCGCGAGCCGATTTCCGATCGCAACATCGGTATGGTATTTCAGAACTATGCGCTCTTTCCTCATATGTCGGTATTTGAGAACGTCGCGTTTCCATTACGCATGCGCCGCCTGGCGAAAGTCGATATTGAGCGGCGGGTCGGCGAGGCTTTGGCGCTGGTCAGCCTTGAGGAGTATCGCAAACGCCTGCCGGGGGAGCTTTCCGGCGGCCAGCAGCAGCGCGCCGCCCTGGCTCGCGCGCTGATATTCAACCCGGATATTCTGCTGATGGACGAACCGCTCGGGGCGCTGGATAAAAATCTGCGTCAGTCGATTCAGATACAAATAAAGCAGTTGCATCAGAAGCTGGGGCTGACGGTGGTGTTTGTCACCCACGATCAGGAAGAAGCGATGAATCTATCCGATCGGATCATCATTATGGATAAAGGAGAGATCGTCGGCGATGGTTCCCCGCAGGCCCTTTATCGCCAGCCAGACAGCCGCTTTGTCGCCGGTTTTCTGGGGGAATGTAATTTTATCCCCGACGATCGCATCGGCTCGTTAGGCGTGCGGCCTGAACATATGCTGGTTGGACGCGCAAGCGAAGGGGCTGCCCGTTGTTATCAGGGCAATATCGTGATGTCGACCTTCTGCGGCCTGCACTGGAAATTATTGATTGAGCATCAGGGACAGATGCTGGTGGCCTACGCGCCGGCAGATCTCCCGGCGCAGGAACGTATGGCGGGTCAGAGCGTCAGCTTTGGCTTTCAGCCTGAGCAGGCGATGACCTTCAGGGAGTCGGCGTGAACGGCTATCCACGTTTTTTAGCAGTTGGCGAACGGGCGCTGTTAGTCGAATTCGGCGACAGCATTGACGACCAGCTCAACGCCCGGGTGCTGGCGCTGGCGGCGACGCTCAACGGACTCAACGGGGTGAGCGAAATTATCCCAACCTATCGCTCCCTGACCGTCATGTTTGACCCGCTAACGGTCGCTTTCGCTGAGCTTTGCGAGCGGGTTGCGCTGTCAGTCAATTCGCTCTCATCGACCCGGACTCTGCGCCGCTACTGGCGAGTGCCGGTGTGCTATGGCGGCGAGTATGGCGAAGATCTTGCCGCGCTGGCGCTGGCGCATGGGCTGAGCGCGGAGCAGGTTATCGAGTTACACAGCACCGCACGTTACCGGGTTTATATGGTGGGATTTATGCCGGGGTTCGCCTATCTCGGCGGGCTTCCCGAATCGCTACATACGCCGCGTCGCGCGTCGCCGCGGGCGATGACGCCGGCCTCCAGCGTCAATATTGGCGGCCAGCAGACGGCAATCAGCTCGGTGGCGGGCCCCAGCGGCTGGCATCTGATCGGCCGGACGCCGTGGCGCTCATTTGACCCGAAGCGGCGCAGGCCATTTTTGTTTCAGGCGGGGGATGAAATCGGCTTTTCGCCCATCACCCCTGCGGAGTTCGCCCGACTGAGCGACGAGTGCCGCGCCGCGGATTGGTATCCTGAACCGGAGGGGGCGTAATGCGCTGGCTGGACGTCATCTCTCCTGGTCTGTTGACCACCGTGCAGGATGCGGGGCGCTGCGGCTACGCGCATTTGGGCGTACCGGCCTCGGGGCCGATGGACATGATTGCTTTTCGATTAGCGAATGCCATCGTCGGAAACGGCCCGGAATGCGCGGCGCTGGAATTAACCGCACTCGGCGGGCGTTATCGGGTGATGGGCGGCGAGTGCATCCTGTGCCTCGGCGGCGCGGTTGAGGCTCAGGTGGATGGTCGGGTGCTGGAACCCTGGGTCGGCCACCGGCTGGCGGAAGGCAGCGAACTGGTTATCGGGCGTGTGCAGCGTGGGCTACGCGCCTATCTGGCGCTGGCCGGTGGTGTCGATGTCGATCCGGTATTGGGCAGTCGCGCTACGCTAACGCGCGCGGCGCTCGGCGGCTGGCAGGGGCGGACGTTGGCAAAAGGCGACCGTTTGCCACTGACGGAAAAAACCGATGCAGGACGTCGCCATTGTTCGCACCCGCAGCTGGCGGCGCTGTACCGCAGCGGCCCGCTGTCCGTGGTGATGGGGCCGCAGCAGGAGGCCTTCACCGCCGCCTCGCTGCTGACGTTTTTACATGGCCGCTATCGGGTTAGCGCCCATGCGGACCGGATGGGGTACCGCATGTCGGGCCCGGCGCTGGCGCATTTGCACGGGGCCGACATGGTTTCCGATGCGGTGGTGCCAGGGAGCATTCAGGTTCCCGGTAATGGTCAGCCGATTATTGCGCTGCACGATCGTCAGACCACTGGAGGGTACCCAAAAATCGCCACCTTAATTGGGGCAGATCTGCCGCGCGTTGGGCAGCTGCGGCCGGGACAAAGCGTGGCGTTTCGGGCGGTGACAGCTCAAGAGGGCGTTGCGCGCTGGCGGCGTTTGCAAGAGGGCCTCGCCGCCTGTTTACAGCATATTCAATCAACGGAAGTGAGCTGGCTATGAGTGAAACACAGACTGATGTAGACAATATTTTCCTCAATCCGGGCAGCGAGGATCTGACAGAAGCGACCTATCGGCAGCTACTGGCAATGATCCAGCAGGGACGGATCCCCACCAATATGCCGTTGCAGGAGCGGGCACTGGCGGCCGCGCTGGGGGTCTCGCGCACGCCGCTGCGTGAAGCCTTCAGCCGCCTGGTCGGCGGCGGCTTCGCGACCCGGGTCGGTCGCGGGCAGCTCATCGTGAAAGAGCCCACGCTCCGCGAATATCTGGAGATCCTGCAACTGCGGATTCTGCTTGAGGGGGAAGCGGCGTTCGCCGCCGCGACCCGTACGCCGACGACGCAGGCGCAATCGGTGATTAGCGCGCTGACCGCCCACCGCCAGGCGCGGGACTTTTCCGCCTCTGAGAATCATCGTATCGATAACCTGGTTCACCAGACCATTGCCGCCCACTGCGGTAACGGCATGCTTGAGAGCATGATTTTTGATTTACGTATTAAAGCGCGCACTTTTGACCAGAACGGCACCGTCGCACGCTTCGAGCCCGGCTGCCTGGAGCATATCGCGCTAATGGAACGCATTCACGCCGGTGATGCGCCGGGGGCCAGAGAGGCAATGGTCTTTCATCTGACACAGGCGCGTGCCGGTATCGTAGCCCGATTTACGGCAATCTGAGTAGGGAAGAAGATTAATGAACAAACTGAACGAACAAGCAAACGGGGTTTACATTATTTCCGCCACGCCGTTTACCGACAACGGCGACCTGGATTTAGCCAGCGCCGACAGCCTGACCGACTTCTATCTCGAAAAAGGCGTCAGTGGGATCACCATCCTCGGCATGATGGGCGAGGCGCATAAGCTTACTGAAGAGGAAGCACTGAGCTTTATGCAGCGGGTGCTGGAGCGGGTGAACGGACAAGTGCCGGTGGTAGTCGGCGTCAGTCATGCTTCTCACCGCCATGTGGAGCGTCTGGCGAAAACGGCGATGGCTAAGGGGGCTGCCGGGGTCATGTTGGCACCGGGCCCGAATCTGACAACCGATCCGCAGGTGGAAAACTATTTTCTCAACGTTGCACAGATGCTGGGCAACGAGGTGCCCATTTGCCTGCAGGACTTCCCGCAATCGACCAAAGTTCACACCTCCGTTCCGGTGATGTTGCGGTTGATCGAGGCGCTGCCGCAAATCGTGATGCTTAAGCACGAGGATCTGCCTGGAATGCGCAAACTTAGTCAGCTTCGCACTCAGAGTGAGGCGTTGGGGCTGCGCCGCATCAGTGTGCTGGTGGGTAACGGCGGGCTCTTTTTGCCGCAGGAGCTGGCGCGCGGAGCCGACGGGGCGATGACCGGCTTTGCCTGGCCGGAAATGTTAGTGCAGGTGTGCCAGGCCTATGCCGAGGGTAATCCGGGGCGCGGCGAGGATATTTTCGATTGCTACCTGCCGCTGCTGCGCCATGAGTTTCAGTACGGCATCGGGCTGGGGCTGCGCAAAGAGGCGCTACGCCGGCGCGGGGCGATAAAAAGCGCGGCTGTTCGCCAGCCGGGGCCGATTCTCGACCGTACCGATCTCCATGAACTGAGCGGGCTGATGGCTCGCCTGGAAAGAAAACTTGCCGACAAGGGGCTGAACTGATGGATTTTATGATTAGCGGAAAAACGGCGCTGGTTTGCGGTGCGGGCAGCGGTTTAGGGCGCGCTATGGCTCAGGCGCTGGCCGCTGAAGGGGTCAAGGTAGCGGTCACCGGGCGCAATGAAGAAAAACTGGCGGAGACGGTGGCGCTGATTACTCGGGCCGGCGGGGAAGCCCAGGCCTGGCAGCTAGACCTGACGGATCCGCAGACCTTTGACAAGGTCCATGGCGAGATACGCCAGCGCTTCGGCGCAATCACCATTCTGATAAATAACTCGGGCGGACCCTCCCCTTCCACTGCTTCTGGCGTTGACGCGGCGGTCTGGCAACAGCAGTTCAGTGCGATGGTCAGTTCGCTCATTCAGTTAACCGATAAGGTGCTTCCAGATATGTACGCGGAGGGCTGGGGGCGCATTATTACCAGCACCTCTTCCGGCGTGGTCGCGCCGATTGCCCGGCTGGGAGTATCTAATACCCTGCGCATGGCGCTGGTAGGCTGGTCGAAAACGCTGGCCGCGGAAGTTGCCGCCAGCGGAATTACGGCGAACGTGTTGGTACCGGGGCGCATTGCTACCGAGCGCGTTAGTCAGCTTGACGCCGCGCGTGCCGGGCGTGAAGGCGTGAACGTCGAGACGGTACGCAGCAACAGCCAGCGGACGATCCCGGTCGGACGCTACGGTCGCCCGGATGAGTATGGCGCGGCGGCGGCGTTCCTGGCCAGCCAGCAGGCGTCGTTCATCACCGGCAGCGTATTGCGGGTTGATGGCGGCATGATCCCCTCTCTTTAACGTGGAAAATGTCGATGAATGAAGCTATACGCAGTACGACGCTGGTGATTCGCGATGTGTTGCTGTTTGATGGCGGCGGCGAGCCGCCGGTCCCCTCGGATGTGGCGATTGCTGGAGAATATATTACGGCCATCGGAGCTCCGGGTTCATTGGCCGGGGAGCATATCGTTGAGGCAAACGGTCTGGCGCTGGCGCCGGGGTTTATTGATGTTCATACCCATGACGACCGGGCGTTGCTAATCCCGGGAATGATGACCGCGAAACTCTCCCAGGGCGTGACGACGGTGATTACCGGCAACTGCGGCCTGAGCCTGGCTCCGGCGCAGATGACGAACGTTCCCGCGCCGCTGGATCTGATAGCGACTCCCGAGTGGCTACGCTTCCCCCACTTTGCCGACTATCTGGCCGAGCTGGCCAGTAGCGGTATTGCCGTCAACGCCGCCTGCATGGTGGGACATACTACGCTGCGCGCCAGCGTGATGGGCGATTCGCTGGATCGTAGCGCCAGTGAAGATGAATGTTCCCGAATGCGGGAACTGCTTGAAGAGTCTCTTGCCGCCGGTGCGTTTGGCTTCTCGACCGGCACCTTCTATCCACCCGCTCGGGCAGCCACTCTCGATGAGATTGTCGCTGTGGCTGAACCGCTGGCGCGCTACGGGGCGTTCTACGCGACCCATATGCGTAACGAAGCTGAAGCGGTACTGGACTCGCTTGAGGAAACCTATGAGATTGGCCGTCGGTTGAAAGTGAGAGTGTTGATTTCTCACCATAAATTAGCCGGAGTGAAAAACCACGGTCGCTCGCGGGAAACGCTGGCCAGTATTCAGGCCGCCCGCGATCGCCAACCGGTATCGCTGGATTGTTACCCCTATAACGCCTCATCCACGACCTTAAATCCGGCCTTTATCGCCAGAGCGGCCAGGGTGCTGGTGAGCTGGTCTACTCCGTATCCGCAGCATGCCGGAAGGCTGCTGGCTGAGATTGCGGCTGAATGGGGTATTAGCGATGAAGCGGCAGCGCAGCGGCTGATGCCCGCCGGGGCTATCTATTTCATGATGGATGAGGACGATGTCCAGCGTATTCTGGCTTTCCCGCCAACGATGATCGGCTCTGACGGCATGCCACACGATGAGCATCCGCACCCGCGCTTATGGAGTACCTTCCCCCGCGTGCTGGGTCATTACAGCCGCGAACTGGGGCTGTTCCCGCTGCACACGGCAGTCAATAAAATGAGTGGCCTTCCCGCAGCTGAGCTGGGTATTGACCGGCGCGGGCGGATTGCCGCTGGATATTATGCCGATCTGGTGCTGTTTAACCCGCAGACGGTAAAGGACAGCGCCACTTTTGCGCAGCCGCGAACCCGGGCTGAAGGTATTGAGAAGGTGTGGGTCAATGGCCAGCTGGCCTGGGATGATGGTGGAATTCGTCATCAGACGGCGGGGCAGGTCATTCACCGGTGAACAGTAGATGTTCTCCTGAAGGGAATGCGCGGTTCAAAAAATCGCTCATCAAAATTCATTCGCGATTCTCTTTCTTCAATGCGCTTATCCCGCCGCGAACCCGGGCGGGTTACTGGCCGGCGGAGTAGGCGGACAGAAATCAGGCGGTAGCCAGGCAGAGGCTTACCGGGAGCAATGCTTACTGGAAATGGCACACGGCTGATAACCGGCGGTCGTTGGCCGAAACGGCGATGTACCGGGTTAAACAACTGTTCGGTGGGCACCTGACTACGATGCGCAGGTAGGTGAGGCTATGGCCATGATCCGTGCCTTAAACAAAATGACGCGTGCAGGGATGCCAAAAAGTGTGCGTATTGCCTGAGGATGTTACTGACGGGAGGCGCTTTTATCTAAATCCGATTTATTCAACAAAGCCTACGATCTGACTGATATCCGTAATCGCCTTTTGCCCGATGAAGGGGAAGATATCCTTCTTCAGGTACATCAGGAGATGCTCAGCATAGCCTTCAGACCACGATGTGCTTTTATGGGCATGCCATTCCATAGCCAGGCGCTCAAAGCTGTTTGCCACAGCCTGCTCTTTCGCTTGTTTCTCTTCCTGCTTCTCCTGCCCCGGATCACCACCAGCAGCGAGAACCTTTTTTGCATCCGCGCGCTTCTGTCTCGCTTCCGCCAGAGTGATATCAGGATATACCGCCAACGCCAGTAACTTCTCTTTACCAGCGATGCAGTACTTCAGGCGCCAGTATCGCGAGCCATTGGGGTTCACCAGCAAGTAAAGCCCTCGCCATCAGACAGCTTATAGGGTTTGTCCTTGGGCTTGGATGTGTCGACCTGGCGGGCTGTGAGCTTCATTTTGGGGGTATCTCATTTCATTGAACAGGAATCTGCCCCCCACATGAATGTAGATTTCAATAGACCATAGTAGACGTTGAGATAATGAAATATTGGAGGATGCGGCGTGCATGCAGGGTTTAGTAGACTTCAGGAGACGTTAAGGGAAGAGAATATGGTACGCCCTACTGGATTCGAACCAGTGACCTACGGCTTAGAAGGCCGGTGCTCTATCCGACTGAGCTAAGGGCGCATTGTGATTGCGTCGAATTATACGGTCAGACTGCGTCGAGTCAACGATTTTACCGCATCGGAGGTGGTTTCGTATAACTTCTGAACCACATCGGTAATTCTGTGCCTGACAGCGGACCGGGCTTCTGACAAAATAGCTGTAATTCTTCGGTTCAATTCAACACAGATGGACATCCCCACTGATGGTAGCAAAAATTATTGACGGTAAAACGATTGCGCACCAGGTGCGGCAAGAGGTTGCAGCAAAAGTGAAGCAGCGCCTGGAGGCCGGAAAACGCGCCCCCGGTTTAGCCGTTATACTGGTCGGTGAAAACCCCGCATCACAGATTTATGTCAGTAGTAAGCGTCGTGCCTGCGAAGAGGTCGGCTTCATCTCTCGCTCTTACGATTTACCGGCCGCAACCGCCGAAAGTGATCTACTGAGACTCATTGATGAGTTGAACGCCGACAACCACATCGACGGTATTCTGGTACAGCTACCGCTGCCAGCCGGGATTGATTACGTTAAAGTGCTGGAACGCATCACACCCGATAAGGACGTCGATGGTTTTCATCCCTATAATGTCGGGCGTTTATGTCAGCGAGCGCCTAAATTACGCCCCTGCACACCACGTGGCATTGTTACGCTGCTGGAACGTTATCATGTGGATACTTACGGCCTGAATGCCGTGGTTGTGGGCGCATCTAATATTGTTGGCCGCCCCATGAGTATGGAATTGCTGCTGGCTGGATGCACCACCACCGTAACCCACCGTTTTACCAAAGATTTGCGGCATCACATTGAGCACGCTGATTTGTTAATCGTGGCGGTGGGCAAGCCTGGCTTCATTCCCGGCGAATGGATTAAACCCGGCGCCATTGTGATTGATGTCGGTATTAATCGTCTGGAAAACGGCAAAGTGGTGGGTGATGTTGAATTTGCAGCGGCGGCTGAACGCGCTTCTTATATTACCCCGGTACCTGGCGGTGTGGGCCCGATGACGGTAGCGACACTGATTCAGAATACTTTACAGGCCTGTGAAGAGTATCATGATGGAGCGGAAAAATAATGACAACCTTTTCTCTCGGAAAGCACCCACATGTCGATTTGTGTGATCTGCTGAAGCTTGAAGGCTGGGTAGATAGCGGCGCGATGGCGAAAGTACAGATCGCCGCGGGATATGTTATGGTCGATGGCGCTGTGGAAACCCGTAAGCGTTGCAAAATTGTTCGCGGTCAGACCGTCGAATTCGCCGGTAATCGCATCACGGTTGATGTCTAATCGACTGGACAACGAAGGCTCCCGTATCAATATGAGGAGCCGGTACATCTACCGCTTTGCAGTGCGCAGGAAATCCGTCACCCGTTGAATGAATGCATCCGGGCACTCCAGTGGGGCCAGGTGGCCGCTATCTAATTCAGCATAGCAGGCACCGGAGATCATCGACGCCAATGTGCGGGCATGAGCGGGCGGCACCCTAGGGTCATGGGTACAACCGATCACCCGCGCAGGTTTGGCGACGCGTTTGACCTGTTCGCTCACATCCAGGGTGAGATTAAGCGCTACCTGACGTCCCATGCCTTCCCATTGATTGCCAGGGATGATGCCTTCAATATTTTCCGCGATTTGCTGTGGGCTGAGGCTGGCAAGGAAGTCAGGACTAAAACCGGTCAATAACACCAGACGAGCCATTGCCCGGCGATCGGTGCGGATCACATCGCGCCACATGCCAAACTCTAATTGTATACGCGCGCCCGCACTGGAAATGAATCCAGCCAACAAAACGACGGCACGCACATCTTCTGGATATTCGGCTGCGATATCTGCCGCCAGACTCGCGCCCAGCGAAAAGCCAACAAGATCGAATGGCGTGGCATTCGCATCCCGAGCTGCAGCGACGACCTGTGCAGCCAGTTCCCGGATGAGCAGTGGCTTGCCGCTATCCTCTGTCTTCCCTGATCCTGCGTAGTCGGGGCGCACCACCTTCCAGTATGGCCAGGTGCCCCCAGTTGCTTTCCCCGTCAGCGCCCGTGCCATGGACCAGTACCAGCCCCGGGCCATTGCCATCAACCTGATAGGAAACGTTCACTCCATCGACATCAATCACTGCCATGATTTTAAACCTCGCTTTATCTGGGATAAGTTTAGACTAACTGTAAAGACACCCGTTTTAGTTCCATTCACTTTTTGAGGGGCTTTGTTGAATAAATCGGATTTAGATAAAATCTCCTCCCGTCAGTAACGTCCTCAGACAATTCGTACACTTTCTGGCATACCTGCCCGCGTCATTTTGTTCAACGCACGGATCATCGCCATCGCTTCACCCACCTGCGCATCATAATCCCGCAACGTAAGATGCCCACCAAACAGCTGTTTGACACGGTACATCGCCGTTTCTGCCACCGAACCCCGGTTATAAGCCGTGCGCCATTTCCAGTAAGCATTGCTCCCGGTCAGACGCTGTCTTGCCACTGCCTGGTTTCTGTCGGCATACGCCGCCGACCAGTCACCGGCGTGCGTGCGGCGGGATAGGCGCCCTGATTTTCTTGCGCTGCAGTTCGTCGTGGCAACGTCTGGTGTCATAAGTCCGTCGGCACAGACGACCCTGATTTGCCTGTGCGTCTGGCGGATAAGCCCCGGGAAGGCTTCTGCATCAGACACGTTGTTCAGGGACAGGTCAGCGCAGATAACCTCATGTGTACCGGCG
>JAATGH010000255.1 GCA_015654745.1 Enterobacterales bacterium | reverse complement strand
CAGGATAAATCGGCTCAAATCTTCATCAGATACTAACTCATCAAGATGGCTACGAACATAATCTGCATCAATTGAGATAGTTTTACCATCCAATTCACTGGCATCGTAGGAAATATCTTCCATCAGCCGTTCCAATACCGTATGCAAGCGGCGCGCGCCAATGTTTTCGGTGCGCTCGTTAACCTGCCACGCCGCCTCCGCAATACGGCGAATACCATCGGTGGTGAAATCGATACTGACCCCTTCGGTGGCCATCAGCGCTTTATACTGAATCGTCAGCGAGGCGCTGGGTTCGGTCAGGATACGTTCAAAGTCATCGGTGGTCAGGGCCTCAAGCTCAACACGAATCGGCAACCGCCCCTGTAATTCCGGGATCAGATCGGAAGGTTTGGATACCTGAAACGCGCCGGAAGCAATAAACAGGATATGATCGGTTTTAACCATGCCGTGCTTGGTCGAGACGGTACAGCCTTCAACCAATGGCAGCAGGTCCCGCTGCACCCCTTCACGGGAGACATCCGGTCCAGAGGTTTCGCCGCGTTTACATATCTTGTCGATCTCATCGATAAACACGATGCCGTGCTGTTCAACGGCTTCGATGGCCTTCTCTTTCAACTCTTCCGGATTCACCAGCTTGGCGGCTTCTTCTTCCACCAGCAGTTTCAGCGCTTCCTTGATCGTTATTTTGCGTGGCTTTTGCTTTTGCCCAGCCAGGTTTTTAAACATGGATTGCAGCTGGTTGGTCATCTCCTCCATTCCGGGAGGGGCCATGATTTCTACACCCATTGGCGCAGCGGCGAGATTGATCTCAATTTCCTTGTCGTCCAGCTGTCCTTCCCGCAGTTTCTTGCGAAAGCTCTGGCGCGCGGTCGAGGCCTCAGCGGTATCCTCCGGCTGCCCCCAGTTATTTTTCGCCGAGGGGATAAGCACATCCAGTACACGTTCTTCCGCTAATTCTTCGGCGCGTTGGCGATTTTGATCCATTGACTGCAGGCGTACCATTTTAACCGCCGCATCGGTCAGATCACGGATAATGGAGTCTACTTCCTTACCGACATAGCCCACTTCGGTGAACTTGGTCGCTTCAACTTTTATGAACGGGGCGTTGGCCAATTTTGCCAGACGCCGGGCGATTTCAGTTTTACCGACGCCGGTCGGTCCAATCATCAAAATATTTTTAGGCGTCACTTCATGGCGCAAAGTCTCGTTGAGCTGCATACGGCGCCAGCGATTACGCAGGGCGATGGCGACCGCGCGCTTCGCATTGTGTTGACCAATAATATAGTCGTCGAGTTCGCTAACGATTTCGCGTGGGGTCATTTCAGACATATTTAGGGATCCTTACGCTTGGTAATTCAATTCTTTAATAGTATGAAAATGGTTGGTGTAAATGCAGATGTCCGCAGCTATTTCCAACGATTTTTCCACAATTTCCCGCGCGCTCAGCTCGGTGTTCTCCAATAGCGCCCGCGCGGCGGATTGGGCGTAAGGTCCCCCGGAACCGATAGCAATCAGATCATTTTCCGGCTGGATAACATCACCATTACCCGTAATTATCAGTGAAGCGGTCTCATCCGCCACCGCCAGCAACGCTTCCAATTTGCGCAGCATGCGATCGGTACGCCAGTCCTTGGCCAATTCGACGGCAGCCTTTTTCAGATGCCCCTGATGCATCTCCAATTTACGCTCGAATAATTCAAATAGCGTAAATGCATCGGCGGTACCACCGGCAAAACCTGCGATAACTTTGTCTTGATACAGGCTGCGTACTTTTTGCACGTTGCCTTTCATAATGGTGTTACCCAGAGTGGCCTGTCCATCACCGCCAATGACTACATGGCCATTGCGGCGTACGCTTACGATTGTTGTCACGAGCAACCCTCCGGTAGACAATAAGAAGCGCCCCATAACAAGTATGGGGCATATTGAATTAATAAATGGGGCGGGGGTGGAGGTTTTTCAACCCCCGGACGCGATGGGGATACAATTTGATACCCCTGAGCCTTTTAGATTCTGCAGCGACTTATCGGCGCCGGCACGGGTGGGGTAAGGACCAAGCATCACGCGATTCCAACCGCCGCTACTGGCGATCCGGCTTTCAATACCGCCAAAAGCCAGCTGGGCGCGGATGGATTCCGCCTGATCCATGGTTTTAAATGAACCGCACTGTACCACCCAGCGTTGGGTTTTTTCTTTATCCGCCTTAGGTTCGGTTTTCGGCTCGGCGCGCGCCTCTGCTTTCGCGGGAGGGGCGGGCTGGATTACGGTAACCGGCGCCTGGCGCGGCTGTGGCTGAACCTGCTGGGCGGCCGTCGCCTGGCGCGGCTGCGGCTGAACCTGCTGGGCGGCCGTCGCCTGGCGCGGCTGCGGCTGAACCTGCTGGACGGCCGGCGCCTGGCGCGGCTGTTGCTGGACCTGCTGGACGGCCGGCGCCTGGCGCGGCTGTTGCTGGACCTGCTGGGTCGCCGGCGCCTGGCGTAGCGTCGGCGCGGAGAACACTGGATGAGGGGCTACTTGTGCAACCGGGGCCTGGTGTGCTTGCGGTGGCTGAGCGGGTTCCGAGTACACTTGGCGCGGCTGTGTTATCGGCAGCGAATTTTGCTGACGGGCATGGTTCGCAGCCGCGGTTTTCGCCTGATCATTATAAGGCACTTCATTGAGGTGCGTTGGTTGCTGACGCATATCCGCCTGCATCTGTTCGAGTAGTTGGCGCTGTTCGTCCGTTAGCTGGGCCGGCGTTTGGACTTCGCCGCCTGCGGTAGGTTCAGTCGGCGTTTGCACGCCAATTTGGCGATTCTCCAGCTCTTTGATATAACGCCAACGCTCTTCCGGTTTTGGCGGCAGCCCGTTACTGGTGTGATTACCGTGACTTGGCAATATCACCGCTTCTTCCGCTTTATTGTGGGCGATAAAATAGAGACCGCCAATAAACGTAATCAAAACCGCGACCGCCAACGCAATCATGGTTTTTGAAATGCCGGAAGACGCGCGCTTTTTTCGACTGTTGGTTTTTTTGCGCCGGGTGTTTGTCTTGCCACGGCCTACATAGTCTCTTTGTGCCACTATTGTTTCGCTAAGTTTGAGAAAGTAATCAGCCCGTCATGTTACTGAAGGCAAAGATATTTGACTAGCGCATGCAATCCTAAAGCGCATTATACCCTTTATTGGGTATCGATTTTTATACGGGGCATCGCGGTACTGCCCCGCACGATCAGTTTACTTTCCAACAGCAAAGAGGTGTTGCCCACTGTCTGCTGCCTGACCCGCCGTAAAAGTAATAACAAGGCTTCGCGTCCTAGCTGATAGCGTGGCTGCGCCACTGTAGTCAACGGAGGCTCGCAACAATTTGCGAACGCAATATCATCAAAGCCGACCAGCGACATGTCCGCCGGGACGCTCAGACCGTTCTTCCTCGCCTGGGATAAGGCACCAAACGCTATGATATCGTTGTGACAAAAGATAGCAGTAGGCGGATGGGTTCGCGAAATTAATGCATTCAGCCCCGCGGCGCCGGTTTGGCAAGTGGCTTTCCCCCGGAATACCAACTTATCGTCCGGCACGATCCCATGGCGGCTAAGCGCTTGAATATACCCTCGTACGCGATATTTGCAAAGCATCTGATTTGCCGGCCCGCTAATACAGCCGATGTTGCGATGGCCCAGGCCGATCAGGTAATCCACCGCTTCATAGGCGGCCGTTAGGTTATCGATATGCACCGTAGGCAACTGCAGTTCGGGTACAAATTCATTGATCATAACCATTGGCGGCAAGTTCTGCTGTTCCGTTTTATCAATATTGAATGGAGGTTCGGAGCCGAGCAGCAACATACCATCTATCTGTCTTGAAGTGATAAGTTCACTAACGTTTTTTTTATCGGAAAATTGATGGGCATAGTCGACTATCAGCACTAAATAACCCTGCTCATCGGCGGTTTCTTCTATCCCGCGCACGATGTCGGCAAAAAAAGGATCGCAAATATCCGGCACCATGACCAGCAGGTTACGGGTGTCGTGATGTTTTGACTGGCGGCCAATGACCTGAGCGGAGTAGCCGACGGCGTTAACGGCAAGCTGGACTTTTTGCCGAGTCAGGACGGAAACCTTTTCCGGATTCATTAGCGCGCGGGAGACCGTTGCGGTCGATACCCCGGCTTTATCCGCCACATCTTTCATTGTTGCCATGGCCGCTGCTTTTTTCTGTTCCACGCTGTCTCCTGGCGTCAGGGCAATACTGACAAAATCCAACTTTCCTTCCGGCCGCCCAGGTTGCCAAACGGGTGTTACCGGCAAATGGCGTTCGAGCCCCTCTGGTTAGGTCATGTTCAGACGCCCCGCGGTGGCTCATTCGCCATTAATTCCCTCGTTCAGTACTTTAGCTACCTTGTTTGCCGTCTTATACAACATTTGGCTATGTTCGGGATGCCGAGCGCAAAACCAGTGATGCCCAGAGCATCATTAGATATCAGTGGGATCGACATCCAACGACCATTTTACTTTGCGCGCCTGGGTCAGCGTGCCCACCAGCGGCAAACTCGCGGCCACCAAACGCTGTAATTGCCCACGGGAAGGGTGCTGAATGAGTAGCTGCCAGCGAAAGCGACCGCCGCGTTTAGGCTGCAACGCCGGGATAGGCCCCATCAGCCATGTCGCCTCGTCGCGCAGCGGGCTGGCATCGAGTAGTTGGCGCAGGCGCTCTAAAAACTGCATGGCCTGTCGATTATCGTGATCTTCCGCGCGAAACAGAATATGGCTGGTAAAAGGGGGGAGCGAGACGGCCTGGCGTTCGGTGAGCGCCTGCCGGGCAAACGCCATATAGCCTTCATGCAGTAAAACCTGCAATAAAGGGTGCTCCGGATGATGAGTTTGTAGCATCACTTCACCCTGCTTACCCGCGCGCCCGGCGCGTCCGGATACTTGAGTATAGAGCTGCGCAAAGCGTTCGGCGGAGCGGAAATCAGCGGAAAAAAGCGCGCCGTCGACATCCAATAGCGAAACCAACGTAACATCGGGGAAGTGATGCCCTTTGGCCAGCATTTGCGTACCGATCAGAATGCGTGCGCCGCCCTTGTTTATCTGGGCCAGATGATGTTCCAGGGCGCCTTTTCTGGCGGTGGAATCCCTATCGATACGGGTAATGGGAATATCGGGAAACAACGTGGTCAGCGTTTCTTCCAACTGCTCGGTACCCAGGCCCACCGGCACCAGCTGGGTTGAACCACACTGGGGACATTGGTTGGGTATCGGGCGCTGGCTATCACAATGGTGACAGCGCATAAGCCGTTGCTGCTGGTGGATCGTATAAAAATGATCGCAGCGCTGACATTCGGCTATCCAGCCGCATTCATGGCAGAGCAATGCGGGCGCAAATCCGCGTCGGTTGAGGAACAGCATGACCTGGTTACCGGCATTAAGATGGGTGCGCATTTTGCCGAGCAGCGGCTGGGAAATGCCATTGGTGAGCGCCAATCCTTTGAGATCCTGCAGTTGCTGTGTCGCCGGCCTGGCGTTCCCTGCGCGTTTGCCAAGCGTAAGGTTGCGGTATTTTTTTTGCTCCACGTTATAGAGTGTTTCCAGCGCCGGGGTCGCCGAGCCGAGCACAATGGGTATGTTTTCCTCCCTGGCGCGGAAGACCGCCAGGTCACGGGCATGATAACGCCAGCCTTCATGTTGCTTGTAAGAGCTATCATGCTCCTCGTCTATGATGATCATTCCCAATCGGGCAAAGGGGGTAAACAATGCCGATCGGGTGCCGATGACAATGGCCGCCTCGCCGCTGCGCGCCTTTAGCCAAACCGCCAGTCGTTCGCTATCATTCAGGCCGGAGTGCAGTACTTCGATCGGCGCGTGGAAACGTTCGCGAAAACGAGCGATGGTTTGTGGCGTGAGCCCGATTTCCGGCACCAGAACCAGCGCCTGCTTGCCCTTTGCCAGGATGTTTTCCAGCGCCGTCAGGTAAACTTCCGTTTTGCCTGAACCGGTAACGCCGGCCAACAGCCAGACGGTAAACCGATCTTCCTCACTGTGTATGGCGCCGACAGCGGTGGCCTGTTCGGTATTTAACCGTAATCTTTCACCCTCTACCCGATAGCTCTCACGCCAATCGTCGCCGGCGGGTCGGCTGGGGCGCAAATCAGTAAGCCCTTTAGCGCGCAGCGTTTGTAACGCGGTTTCGGCCAACTCGTGTTCCGCGACCTGATGGCGATAGACGGGTCCCTGCAGCAAGGCGGCCAGCGCTTGTTGCTGTTTAGGCGCGCGCTTTAGGGTGTCGAGTGCCGTAACCCGCCCAAGTTCCGTGGCGAACCATTGCCATAACGGCGTCATTTCCGCGGCCTTGCCTTGGCGGATTAACACCGGCAGCGCATGAAACAACACTTCACCCACCGGATGATGGTAATAACCAATAGCCCAGTTCAGGATCCGCCATAGGCTGTCAGGGAAGAGTGAATGTCCGTCAATCACCTCCGCGACCATTTTGAGCTTATCCAGCGCAAGTTCGCTATGCTCGCTGATACCGGTAACGATGCCGATGGCATTGCGCTGACCGAACGGTACGCGCACCCTCCCGCCCACGGCGGGTTGCATATGTTCGGGCAACAGATAGTCGAACGTACGTGCCAAGGGCACCGGTAGCGCAACGTGAACAACAGGCATTAGGGTATCCAGAATGAAAAAATTGCGCTGATAGTGTACACTGTGCCGCTATCATTGCACGGATGTGTTTGCAAAGGGCGCCGGCATTCTGTATGATTCGCCGCCTTTGATGTTATTCCTATATCAAAGAAACATAACTCCATTCGCGTGGTGTCCGGCGGAAGAAGACTGGATAGCGACGCGGCCTTACGAAGAGGTTTTCCATGAAAAAAGATATCCATCCGAAATACGTAGAAATTACTGCGACCTGTTCTTGCGGTAATATTATCAAGACCCACTCAACGCTGGGCCATGACCTGACCCTGGACGTGTGCGGCGCATGCCATCCGTTCTATACTGGTAAACAGCGTGTTGCTGACACCGGTGGACGTGTGGATCGCTTTAACAAACGTTTCAGTATCCCGGGTGTCAAAAAATAATTGCCATACCGACGAAATCATACCGACGAAATATAGGGCGCCTTTGGCGCCCTATATCATTTGGGATAGCATATTCGTAGGTTACGCCCCGTCGCGTTGCCCTGCTGAGGTGAAGCGGCAGCGGGTCGTTATTTTATCGATGATCTCTTTATGACCAATGACTCGCGCATAATACAGCGCCGTCCGGTTTAGGTTATCGACAGCCCCGCTATCGAAACCCCGCGCTTCCAGCAGGTCGTCCACCACACGGGGGGAGCAATTGATGGTGGCACAATGCAATGCGGTCCAACCGTCGTGCTGGCGAGCATTGAGATCAATATCCGATATGGCGATAAGTTGCCGTGTCAGGCGGCTAAAGTCTTTTATCGCCGCCAGATGCAGGGCAGTCCAGCCCTCCTGATGGGTGATATTGGCGTCCACCCCGGCAAAATCCATTATTTGCAGGGCGATATCTTCATCACCATTGGCAATAGCCCGCATCAGCGGCGTCCAACCCTCCTTATCCGGCATATTAATCGCTAATTCGGACCCCGTTGACAATAAACATACCAGGGCAAGAGATCGCTTCTGTATTGCATAGTCTAACGGCGTTTGGCCTGCGTCATCTTTCACGTTAACGTCAGTTTTCGGTTCCTCTAACAAGCGTTTAACCGCATGAGTCCGCCGGCTCAAGATGGCCAGATGCAGTGCCGTCTGGCCTTTTGCGTCTTTTCGATTTATATCCGCTTTCGTCATGAGAATATCGAGAACGGGCGCATCTCCATAAACGGCGTAATGTAATGCGGTGAGACCCGAGCCGTCAGGCCGGTTGATATCGATGTCATCCCGTTTGAGTAATTCCTCGACCAGCGCCAAATGACCATGATGTACCGCCGTGATCAATATCGTCTCGCCGGTTTCAGGATCGATAAGCGGGCGTAATTCATTAACTCGCTCGCGACAAAAAAACAGCGCATCCTGATTCCCGAGGCGGATTTGCGCAAAGATTTCCTCGCTTGCCCGGGGATCGTTAACGTGTTTGAAGGCCAGTCTCGCCTCTTCGCTCTCCTTGTTGCCTAATTGGTCGATTGCAATAAGCGCCGGCAAATTGAGGTAGGAAAATATCTTGCCATATATTTCCGTGGGTAAATCAGTAAAACAGGCCGTGCCGCAGGGCGGAGAAACGTTGTTCGCCGATGCCAAGCGCTCAACCCAATGCGTTTCGGAAAATACCCGGGCGCCATCACAGGCGTTAGCTGACGTTCGGATGACTTTTCCTAGGGAATTGGATGTTGAGGGTATTCGATTCATAGCAAAATTCCTGCTGGATGAAAGGGATTCTCAGCATAACGGCGATTAAAAAAAGTGGGTCATGGGCGGTAGACGCAAAAGCGAAAAAAAGTATTGCGATAGGATTCATCACGAAAAAAGACGCGAGAGGTATTTTTTTAATACTTTGATAAATATTAATTTTATTGTGTGATTAGCGTAGTTGCTTGCCGAGCCAGGACGCTAACGGCGTCGCGCAAACAGTTTTTTCAGCGTCCGTCCGCGCCCTCGTCCAATATGAAATGAACCCCGAAAGTTGACTATGTTATAGCAACTCAAGGGGCTCACTTTCGATTGGGATGAAGCGCTGAGCCAGGCCTAATATTCCCAGGTATCAGGGTTTATGCCCATCTCGCGCATCATTTCCTTCGCGACTTCCGGGATTTCATCGCTGCGCTCTTTGCGTAGGTCGTTATCATCAGGAAGCGGCTGGCCGGTAAAGGCATGCAGGAACGCCTCGCAAAGCAACTCGCTGTTAGTGGCATGGCGTAGATTATTTACCTGCCGCCGGGTCCTTTCATCGGTAAGGATCTTTAGAACCTTTAGCGGAATGGATACCGTAATTTTTTTAACCTGTTCACTTTTTTTACCATGCTCAGCATAAGGGCTGACATACTCGCCTTTCCATTCCGCCATGGGATACCTTAATCTCTCATTAATTGAATATACCCGTTATCTTTCACGATACGGAAGTGCTGGCTATGCTCGTTCACCCGTACCACTTACTAAGTAAGTGCCGACTTCTCTCTCTTGCCGCCTTCGCGCAACGCGAAATCTACCGAATATATTTTATGTTAAAACGGGCTGATTATGCCGTAACTGCACCAATCCCTCTACCTTCAGCCAGCTTATTTTGCGACGTATAAACTTTTCGTATCGCCACAGCCTCGACCAAACCCACGGGCAAGGGTAAAAGGAAGTTAGATTTTAACACTTAAAACCCGCATAATTTTAGCTGTTATTAACGCATTGCTCAATCTATACGCAAAGAAGTTTAGATGTCCAGATGTATTGACGTCTATCTCTGGGCGGTTTACTCTTTCAACTCCACTTTTCAGACAAAGTCAGGATGCTGATACATGACGCGCAAGCAGGCCACCATTGCAGTTCGCAGCGGGTTGAATAACGATGAACAGTTCGGCTGCGTCGTTCCCCCGATCTCGCTTTCCAGTACCTATAATTTTACCGAATTTAATCAGCCGCGCGTCCACGACTATTCGCGACGTGGCAACCCGACGCGCGATGTTGTGCAACGGGCGTTGGCCGAGCTGGAAGGTGGTGCGGGCGCGGTCATGACCAGCAGCGGCATGTCGGCAATCCATCTGGTCTGCACGGTCTTTTTACAGCCTGGCGATGTGCTGGTGGCGCCTCATGACTGTTACGGCGGAAGCTACCGTTTGTTCGATAGCCTGAGCAAACGCGGCGCATATCGGGTTATTTTTGTCGATCAGGGCGATGAGCGGGCATTACGCGGCGCGTTGGCGGAAAAACCGAAGCTGGTGCTGATTGAAACCCCGAGCAATCCGTTGCTGCGGGTGGTGGATATCGCGGCCATTTGCCGCGCGGCTCATGAAACGGGCGCCATCTGCGTGGTAGACAATACGTTTATGAGCCCTGCGCTGCAGCAGCCCCTACTATTGGGCGCCGATATCGTGGTGCACTCATGCACCAAATATCTTAACGGCCATTCAGATGTGGTCGCCGGCACGGCAATTGCCAAAGATGCCGGCGTGGCTACCGAGCTTGCCTGGTGGGCAAACAATATCGGCGTCACCGGCGCGGCGTTTGACAGTTATCTGTTATTGCGCGGGATTCGAACCCTGACTCCCCGGATTCGCCAACAGCAAAGCAACGCCCTGGAAATAGTGAAGTATTTACAGCAGCAACCGTTGGTGAAAAAGCTGTATTAT
>JAATGH010000241.1 GCA_015654745.1 Enterobacterales bacterium | reverse complement strand
ATGAATATTGCGACGAAATACCGGCAGGTTTTCGGGCTTAGTATTTGCTTAAACTGCACCAGGCGACGACTTCCCATCGAAATGACCGTGTCTGCTTGCGCGATCGCCCTGAACTCTCGTTAGCGCTGCGCATCAGGTGCAGCTTCAACTGGATTCCGTTTTAACTCAGAAGAGACCGGGCAATTATCATACAATCAAAGAAATGACATTGTCTACATAGAGCTTACTCATGTAAGTGATTCGGGTGTATGCGTGTAGCCAACGCACCTGCAATGTGAAAGAGGAAGTGAACTTTACCCGTTTACCCCCTACAATCCCCGGCAAAAGATAAACACTAGCGAACAGTAGCGAGAAAACACCATGACCACCGAAACGTTGCCAAACGAATTATATGAAACCCAATTGACGGAGAAAGCCACTCGGCTTAACGACATGATGGCGGCGTTCAGGGCTCCGACGGCGGAAATTTTTCGCTCAGCGCCACAACATTATCGTATGCGCGCCGAGTTCCGGGTTTGGCATGAAGAGCAGGATCTTTATCACATAATGTTTGATCAGCTCACCAAGGAGAAGATTCGCATTGATCATTTCCTTCCCGGTAGCGAGCTGATTAATCGGCTAATGGTGGCCATGATGGATGCGCTACGGCCCTCGCCGGTGCTGCGCCGCAAATTGTTCCAGCTTGATTATTTAACCACCCTGAGCGGCGAGGCCGTTATCACGCTGATTTACCATCGGCCACTGGATGATGAATGGCGGGAGCATGCCGGCGCGCTGCGCGTTGCGCTGCGGGAACAGGGATTCAAGGTAAACCTGATCGGCCGCGCCACCAAAACCAAGGTTTGCCTGGATCGGGATTACGCCGATGAGCGACTGCCGGTTGGCGGCCAAGAGTTGGTTTATCGGCAGATTGAAAACAGTTTCACCCAGCCCAATGCGGGGGTGAATATTCAGATGCTGGAGTGGGCGATAGCGGCCACGCGCAATGCCGGCGGGGATTTACTGGAACTCTACTGCGGCAACGGTAACTTCTCGCTGGCGTTGGCGCGTAATTTTCGACGGGTGCTGGCCACGGAAATAGCCAAACCGTCGGTGGAAGCTGCTCAGTATAATATTGCCGCCAACGGCATTGATAATGTGCAGATTATTCGGATGTCGGCGGAAGAGTTCACTCAGGCAATGGAAGGCATACGGGAATTTACCCGCCTCAAGGATATCGATCTAACGAGCTACAACTGCGAAACCATCTTTGTCGATCCGCCACGCAGCGGCCTTGATGACGCGACGGTGAGACTGGTGCAGACCTATCCGCGTATTTTATATATCTCCTGTAATCCCGAGTCGTTGTGCCGCAATTTGGCAACGCTTGGCCAAAGTCACACTATCGAACGACTGGCGCTGTTTGATCAATTTCCCTATACCCGGCATATGGAATGTGGCGTCTTGCTCACGGCAAAAAAGAGCATCAACCCCGCGACAAATTGAAACCCGGCATCATTCCAGGTCGTGGTCCGTCTCCGTTTGCCTTAATACTTTGAGCCTGCGGCCAATCCAAAATACCAGGATCACGATTAGAATTGCCGGAATAAAATTAGAACCGATAACCGGATATTCCACGCGAATGATGGCACTGTACATTAACAGTCCCAGCAGGAAGCTGGCTGCAGCCAACGACGGAAAGCCCATCGGCATCACGCGATCCTGGTAATGATGGTGCAGGCAGTAAACCGAAAGGACTAACGATATCAACGGAAAGAGGGAAAAAGGGACGATTGAACTGAACAATGCTGAAAACGAGCCGTTCAGGGATAAGCCGGCAATTAACGCCAGCAACAGAGTGCCTTTTTCCCCAAGGGGTTTGGTCATGATTTGCCTACCTCGGTTCGTCAAGAGAGAGGGCGGTCGCCTTTCCTGCTCCCGGCGATACCAGTAAAACGCCCCCTTCGAAATCATCCGCAGCTGTAACACCAATCGTTCCTCAAGCTGCCGACGTTGGTTGCT
>JAATGH010000337.1 GCA_015654745.1 Enterobacterales bacterium | reverse complement strand
TTTATTAAGAATGCGCCAGTATACCCTCTGGCGTTAAGATATACAGCCCAATTAAGGAGCTAAAGCGATGATTCGGCCGTTTCAACCCGATGATATGCCTGGGCTGCTGGCGCTCTGGCTGGAAAGCACCACCTTCGCCCATCCGTTTATCCGCGGGGATTACTGGCTGGAAAGCCTGCCTTTGGTGCGAGACGAATACTTGCCGCAATCGCTGAGCTGGGTGGATGAGCACGAGGGCGAAATCACGGGGTTTATCAGTATCCTGATGGGACAATTTATCGGCGCGGTGTTCGTGGCGCCGCGCTATTATCACCAGGGTATCGGGCAAAGACTACTGGCGCAGGCAAAACGACGCTATCCGGTGTTGGCGTTAGAGGTTTATCAGTTAAATCACCGCGCCCGGCAATTTTATTTTCGCCAGGACTTCCGACAAATCGGCAAAAGTTTCAACGCCGAAACCGGCCATACTTTATTGACGCTGCAATGGCGCAGCCATTGAAATATATCATTGTTAACACCAGGAGAAGAACGCCGTGAGTCAATCAAAGGGAGCCTTTGCCTCTGGACGCGCCACCATCAGCGATGTGGCCAAAGCCGCCAATAGCGGTAAAACCAGCGTTTCGCGTTATTTGAACGGCGAGCTCAACCGGCTATCAGACGATCTTCGCCAGCGTATTGAAGCCGCCATCGTGCAGCTGAACTATCGCCCCAGCCAAATGGCCCGCAGTCTGAAAGGCGGACAAACCCGGCTGATCGGACTTATCCTCGCCGATATTACCAATCCCTATTCGGTGGACGTCATGCGCGGCGTCGAGACCGCCTGCCGCCAACGGGGCTTTACGCTGCTGGTATGCAATACCAATAACGAGGTCAATCAGGAGCGCCATTATCTGCAGTTACTCAATGGCTATCAGGTTGAAGGTATCGTGGTGAACGCGGTGGGTATGCACGAGGACGCCTTGGCGATGCTGCAACAATCCTCTCTGCCGATGGTGTTAATCGATCGCAAGATTCCGGATTTTTCCTGCGATATGGTCGGGCTGGATAACCACCAGGCGGCGACCCTTGCCACTGAACATCTGATCGAACAGGGCTTCGAAGCCATTATGTTTCTTAGCGAACCCCTGGGCACGGTCAATACGCGTATTGAGCGGTTGTCGGCATTTCGCGCCTGTCTGGCGGCCCATCCCGATCGGGTGGCGGAAGTCGCGGAAAGCGCCCTGGACGATATCGACACCCTGGGCGCCATCATTAAGGATTTCAATCGGCGCCATCGGGGCATGCGTAAAGCCATTCTGTCTGCCAACGGCGCGCTCACGTTGCAAATTGCCCGCACGCTACGACGCCAAGGTTTGCATTGGGGCAGCGATATCGGACTGCTGGGTTTTGATGAACTGGAGTGGGCCGAACTGGCGGGTGTGGGCATCACTACCTTTAAACAGCCGACCTACCAAATTGGCCATGCCGCGCTGGAGCAGTTGCTAAAGCGGATTCAAGGCGCCGACGAACCGGTGTGCGAGCAGGCCTTTAGCGGCGAGTTGATAGTTCGGGGCTCGACGACCCGTTGAATGCGAACCGGCCGGCCCTATCTTTGCGGATCCCAATGCGTTTTCTGTTCAAGACAGGGCGCCGGCGGGGCTATCAAACCCGTCTGAACGCAATCCTAAGAAAAGCTATGCTTGCCGAATACGCTGACCATAGGTAAAACAGCGCATCTCCTCCAAGGCTGTCGATTCCGCCGCCTAAATTAGTGACGTTGATCATAAATCCGATATAACAGACTTCTCAATGGAACCGGTACCATTTACCGTGAGGCTATCTCGCGGGAAAGCCCGGCCAAGGAGTCCAGTCATGAAACATGAAGTATTTGTGGTCACCGCCGCATATGGCAACGACAACGTCGTCGCCTTGGGCGGACAGCGTAAGCTGCTGCCGATTATCGCGCAATCAGGCGCCGCCGGGGTGGAAATCCGCCGCGAGCTGTTATCGGCAACCGAGCTGCGGTCCTTGCCCGAGCTGGCGCTCGCCATCGCGGCCCATGGTCTACGCTGTTTTTACTCCGCGCCTCAAGCCTTGTTCACCCCGGCGGGCGCGTCAAACCCCCTATTACCCCAATTGTTCGCCGAAGCAGAGCAACTTGGCGCCGAACGTCTAAAATTATCGTTAGGCCACTTTGCCGCCTCCGTCGGCACCGAGGCGTTGGTCGCGTTCCTGAAAACGCAACGCGTGAAGCTGCTGGTGGAAAACGATCAAACCGAGTGCGGCGCGCTCGCGCCGCTTCGGGCGTTTTTTAGCCGCGCGGCTGCCGACACGCTACCGGTAAGCATGACCTTCGATATGGGCAACTGGCAATGGGTCGGACAGGCGCCGCAAGACGCCGCCGATGCGTTGACCGCGGTGGTTAGCTACATCCATGTCAAGGTCGCCGCCGGCTCAGGCAGCGGCTGGCGAGCGGTACCGCCCGAGCCAAGGGATCCGGGCTGGCGCCGGCTGCTGGAGCGCCTGCCGGACAACGTTCCCCGAGGGATTGAATTTCCGCTGGTGGGGGATGATTTGGTGGCCGTCACCCGCCGTTTCGTCGCGTTATTGCAATAAACGGCCGCATCGGCGGGTAACGCCCGCCGGGAATAGCATGAGTCCATTTTTTAATATGGAACCGATACCATGTAGAGCAATAACGCCGCGGCGCAAGGTACCCTTCAGCCAGGGCGTGCCGCGCTTCGCGGTAGCAGGGTCAGCCGGTTCCGGAAAATCCCCGCAGGTCGGGGCAATTAAGCCAGCAGTAATTAATTAACCAAGGATTATTCATGAGCATAGCGAAATTAGCCCCGAAACGCTGGTGGTATATTATGCCGATTGTATTTATCAGCTACAGTCTGGCGTACCTTGATCGAGCCAATTTTAGTTTCGCCTCGGCGGCTGGCATTAATACTGATTTGGGCATTACCAAAGGGGTTTCATCACTGCTGGGAGCCCTATTCTTTCTCGGTTATTTCTTTTTTCAAATTCCCGGCGCGATCTACGCGGAACGGCGCAGCGTCAAGACGCTGATATTCTGGTGCCTGGTATTATGGGGCGGATTCGCTTCTTTAACCGGTATTGTCAGTAATATTCCGACGCTGATGGCGATCCGTTTCGCCTTGGGCGTGGTGGAGGCGGCGGTAATGCCGGCACTGCTGTTTTATATCAGTAACTGGTTCACCAAGG
>JAATGH010000151.1 GCA_015654745.1 Enterobacterales bacterium | reverse complement strand
TTGGGGGTTCGTTGTTCTGTGCTGGCGCGTTGTTTTGCGCAGCGGGACGAGATTGCTGACCGCCACTGAACTGGTTGCCGCCTTGTGGCTGCTGAGGCTGACCCCAACCGCCTTGCTGGCCGCCACCTGCTGATGCCTGACCGCCACCTGCTGGTGCGCCGCCGCCGGTACGGCCGCCGAGCATCTGCATGGTGCCGCCCACGTTAACAACGACTTCGGTGGTGTATTTTTCTACGCCAGCCTGATCGGTCCATTTACGGGTTTGCAGTGCACCTTCGATATAAACCTGTGAACCCTTTTTCAGGTATTCACCGGCAACTTCGGCTAATTTGCCGAACAGCACAACGCGGTGCCATTCTGTTTTCTCTTTCTGCTCGCCGGTGGCTTTGTCACGCCAGCTTTCGGAGGTTGCCAGCGTCATGTTAGCAACGGCGCCGCCGTTTGGCATGTAGCGGATTTCTGGATCTTGTCCGAGATTACCGACGAGAATAACTTTGTTTACGCCTCTGCTGGCCATGTGGATTCTCCTGATGATGTATGTCGTGGTTGAAACCACAGTGTTAGATGTGAGGGGACTCACTTCGCGACATTATAACCACAAAACGCTACCTTCGTACCACGGATGTAAAACGTTGTGGCATTCTTTCCAGAATGTTCAGTAAACACTCCACTGTTACATCGAGTACTGGATATACATTCAGGTTTTGGGGTGGCATGGGCTGTGATTTGTGTCATAATTGCGCGTTACGTTCTTCTCTGTGCCTGATTCGCTGACCGGCGCGATGCCATACTTTCCGACGGTCACCGGCACGGTGAGCTATCAAGTTAATCCGGGAATGATGAATGGATAAGATCGAAGTTCGGGGCGCACGCACCCATAATCTCAAGAATATCAACCTGATTATCCCGCGCGACAAACTGATTGTTGTCACCGGCTTATCCGGTTCAGGCAAGTCCTCTCTGGCGTTCGATACGCTGTACGCCGAAGGCCAGCGCCGCTACGTCGAGTCGCTGTCTGCCTATGCACGCCAATTTTTATCCTTAATGGAAAAACCGGACGTCGACCATATTGAAGGTCTGTCTCCGGCGATTTCGATTGAGCAAAAATCTACATCGCATAACCCGCGTTCCACCGTCGGGACGATCACCGAAATCCACGACTATTTGCGTCTGCTGTTTGCCCGTGTGGGCGAGCCGCGCTGCCCGGACCACAATATTCCGCTGTCCGCGCAGACCGTCAGCCAGATGGTAGATAACGTGCTCGCACAGCCGGAAGGCCAGCGCCTGATGCTGCTCGCGACAATCGTGAAAGACCGTAAAGGCGAGCACACCAAAACGCTGGAAAATCTGGCATCACAAGGCTATATCCGTGCGCGTATCGACGGCGAAGTGTGTGATTTGTCGGATCCGCCGAAGCTGGAATTGCAGAAAAAACACACCATCGAAGTGGTCGTTGACCGCTTTAAAGTGCGTGATGATCTGGCGCAGCGCCTCGCGGAATCCTTCGAAACCGCGCTGGAATTGTCCGGCGGTACTGCAGTGGTCGCCGATATGGATGACCCGAAAGCCGATGAAATGCTGTTCTCTGCCAACTTCGCCTGTCCGGTGTGTGGCTACAGCATGCGCGAACTCGAACCACGGATGTTCTCGTTCAACAACCCGGCCGGTGCCTGCCCGACCTGCGATGGTTTGGGCGTGCAGCAGTTCTTCGATCCGGATCGCGTGGTGCAAAACCCTGAACTTTCCCTGGCCGGTGGCGCAATCCGCGGCTGGGATCGGCGTAACTTCTATTATTTCCAGATGCTGCGCTCACTGGGCGAGCATTACGATTTCGATGTGGAAGCGCCGTTTAACGAACTGAGCAGCGACGTGCGCCATGCAATCCTGCACGGTTCCGGCAAAACCACCATTGAATTCAAATACATCAACGATCGCGGTGACACATCAATCCGTCGCCATCCGTTCGAAGGTGTGCTGCACAACATGGAACGCCGTTATAAAGAAACGGAATCCAGCGCCGTGCGCGAAGAGTTGTCGAAATACATCAGCAACCGCCCTTGTACGTCCTGCAAAGGCACGCGTCTGCGCGAAGAAGCGCGTAACGTGTTTGTCGAAGAAACCACGCTGCCGGAAATCTCTGATTTCAGCATCGGCCATGCCATGGATTTCTTCCGCAACATGAAACTTAGCGGTCAGCGCGCAAAAATCGCTGAGAAAGTGCTGAAAGAAATCGGCGATCGCCTGAAATTCCTGGTGAACGTTGGCCTGAACTACCTCTCGCTGTCCCGTTCTGCGGAAACGCTGTCCGGTGGTGAAGCCCAGCGTATCCGTCTGGCGAGCCAGATTGGTGCCGGTCTGGTGGGCGTGATGTACGTGCTGGACGAACCGTCCATCGGCCTGCATCAGCGTGACAACGAACGTCTGCTGGAAACCCTGATCCACCTGCGTGATCTTGGCAATACGGTCATCGTGGTAGAACACGACGAAGACGCCATTCGCGCCGCCGACCATATTATCGATATCGGCCCGGGCGCTGGCGTGCATGGCGGCGAAGTGGTGGCTGAAGGCACCGCAGAAGACATCATGGCAAACGAAGAGTCGCTGACCGGCCAGTTCCTGAGCGGTAAACGTGAAATCTCAGTACCGTCGCAACGTGTGCCTGCGGATGCCACCAAAGTGCTGAAGCTTTCCGGCGCGAAAGGCAACAATCTGAAAGACGTGACTCTGACGCTGCCGGTAGGCCTGTTTACCTGCATCACCGGCGTGTCCGGCTCGGGTAAATCGACGCTCATCAACGACACGCTGTTCCCGCTGGCACAGCGCGAACTGAACGGCGCGACGATTGCCGAAGCGGCACCGTATCGCGAAATCGAAGGTCTGGGGCATTTCGATAAAGTGATCGACATCGACCAGAGCCCGATTGGCCGTACGCCGCGCTCTAACCCGGCGACGTACACCGGCATTTTCACGCCGGTTCGCGAACTGTTTGCCGGCGTGCCGGAATCACGTTCACGCGGCTATACGCCGGGGCGTTTCAGTTTCAACGTCAAAGGCGGGCGCTGTGAAGCCTGTCAGGGCGATGGCGTAATCAAAGTCGAAATGCACTTCCTGCCGGATATTTATGTGCCGTGCGATCAGTGCAAAGGCAAACGTTATAACCGCGAAACGCTGGAAATTAAATACAAAGGCAAGAGCATTCACGAAGTGCTGGAAATGACGATTGAAGAAGCCCGTGATTTCTTCGACGCTGTCCCTGCCCTTGCGCGTAAATTGCAGACGTTAATCGACGTCGGCCTGACGTATATCAGCCTCGGCCAGTCAGCGACCACGCTGTCCGGCGGTGAAGCACAGCGCGTTAAACTGGCGCGTGAGCTGTCCAAACGCGGTACTGGTCAGACGTTGTATATTCTCGACGAACCGACCACCGGCTTGCACTTTGCTGATATTCAGCAACTGCTGGAAGTGCTGCACCAGCTGCGCGATCAGGGCAACACCATCGTGGTGATTGAACACAATCTGGACGTGATTAAAACGGCGGACTGGATTGTCGATCTCGGCCCCGAAGGGGGTAACGGCGGCGGCGAGATCCTGGTCTCGGGTACGCCGGAGACGGTGGCGGCCTCGGAAATCTCGCATACCGCGCGTTTTCTCAAGCCGATACTGGCGCGTAAACATCATCCTGTGACGTCCGTAAGCTGAGTATTATGCCATAACCGCCAACGCCGGAGAGTTGCCCCGGCGTTGGCGGTGTCTTGCCGTGAATATCACTCTTCGTAAGCCGCGCTGTGAAAATCGATTTCCCATTCCAATACCTGTCGATAAAGTATCGAAAGCCGTTGTAGCTCACCCGGGGGAAGTGATTCCGCACAGGTATCAAGCTCATCCTTGAGCCAACGGGCCTGGGCAAAAAACGCCTCTTGCGCGTGCATATCAACCCAGTGGCGCAGATCGGTATCGGTGGACACGCAGGCGTTTACGCGCCGGCACCAGGAAAAATACATCCACTCCGCACCGAACATCAGGGTAATAATATCGGCGTAATCACCCTGGCGCGCCGCGGCCAGCATGCCGTCGCGAAAACGGCTGACCGCCGGCAGATTGCGCGGGTAACGATCGGGATCAATGCCGCGCCGCGCCAATACCTGCTCGAAGTAGCCCATTTGCTCGTTCACCAAGGCATTGAGCACGCCCACCAGCCAGCGCTGGCGGCGAATATCCGGCGCCTTGCTCACCGCCAGGGCAAAAATGCTGATGGCGGTGGCGACAAAATCACCTTCAAACACCAAGTATTGATCAAATACCCGCGCCGGCAGCCGATCATGCTCGATATCAACGACAAATCGGTGCTGCTGCATGGCTTGCCACGTTACCTGGTGTTCCGCCAGGAGTTGTTCGCTAAAACCGGCCATATCATGCCTCCAATGCGGCTCGGGCCGCGGACATAAAATGTTTAACCCGGGCCGGCTCCACTTCATTCCACCACACCCCACCCACTTTTAGGGTACTGGCCACGATCACCCCCTGCGTACGCCGGAGAATCTGGTCAACATTATCCGCCGTGACCCCCGAGCCGACCAATAGCGGCAACGCGGTGGCAGATCGGATCTCGTCTATTTCCTCCAGCGTCGCGCTATCACCGGTGCGCTGTCCGGTGGCGATCACCGCATCCGCCTGGAAAAAATCCACATCCCTGGTCAACTCCTGGATCGAACGGTCGGCAACGATGGCATGACTGCCGTGCTTGACATGACTATCGGCAAATACCCGAATATGCTCGGCTCGCAGTAAACTGCGATAACGCAATGCCTTAGCCGCCGCGCCTTCAATAAATCCTTCGTTGGCGATATAGGCATTCGCCCACTGGTTAACCCGAATAAAATCCGCCCCGCCGGCCAGCGCCGTGGCAAAGGCCGGCAAGGCGGCATTGGCCAATACGTTGATACCCAGCGGTACGCCAAACTCCATTTTAATGCGATCGGTGATCACCGCCATCAGCGCCGCGGTTTCCGGGCCAATATCCTCCGGTTTAGCAAAGGGAATATCGCCATGGTTCTCAATAATTAAGCCATGAACGCCACCCTCAATATAGCTTTTGGCGTCATATAATGCGCGATCGATTATTTTACTGAAAGGCAATCCTTTATATTGCGGGGAACCGGGAAACGCCTCACAGTGCACCACGCCAATGATAGATTTTTTTCTAGAAAATATAGCTTGTATCGCGCTGGGTTTTTCTGCTGATATAGATGCCATTGTGTTTCACCTTCTAAGGAATAAAATATGCACGTCTATGTAGTAGGTAACATTGGCGTTGATCAAACCTATTTAATCGATGAATTACCTGAAAAAGGCGCCTCAATTCCAGGTCGAAAAATATCACAAGACCTGGGCGGGAAAGGCGCAAATCAAGCCATTATCTTGGCCCGCTGCGGCATCGAGACTACGCTCATCGCCGCCAGCGGAAATGATGAACAAGGCGTGTGGTGTCGCCATAAAATAAAGCAAGAATCATTGCCATTATTCCCCTCGCATCCATTGGATTGTGCAACCGATATGTCAATCATTTTAAACAGCGCTGACGGCGACAATGCGAACATTACCACCTCAAGCGCCGCAGACAGTTTAACCCTCGACCATATTACATCGGCGTTATACCATGCGCAGCCAGGGGATATTCTGTTGCAACAAGGTAATTTTACCTACGAAAAAACCCGTGCCATTTTCGAATACGCCCACGATCGGCAATTATTCACTGTATTTAATCCATCCCCGGTTAAGACGCCATTTGCCCAGCTGTGGCCCCTGATCGATCTAGCCGTATTAAATAGCCTGGAAGCGCGTCTATTGAGCCAAGGGCACCGACAAACCGCCGAGGCGGCCCAGCGGCTGCTGGCTGACGGGCTTCGTTCGCTGGTGATTACGCTGGGTGCCGATGGCGCCCAACTTTACCGCGGCGAACGTCACTATCAGGTTGAAGCAACGCCCGGCACCGTGGTGGATACCACCGGCGCCGGCGATACCTTCCTGGCGGTCATGCTCGCCTCTTCCCTGCGACGCGGGGTACCGGTGGATGCTTTGGCCCTGCGTCATGCCGGGACGGCGGCGGCCATCACCATCGGCCGCAGCGGTACGTTGAACGCCTTCCCCAGCCGCGCCGAACTCCAACGGGTGTTAACCGCGCCAGACCCCATTATTTAAACAAAGAACGATACGTGTCTACATTGGCTTTGGTGACCACCGTTGCCGGCACCAAGATGGTTTTTTCCACGGTTTTGCCAGCGGTGATATCATTCAACGCCTTAAGCGCCTCGGCCCCCATTTTTTCCGGATCCTGCTGCAATACCGCCGCCACATAGCCCTGATCGATGCCGCTGATAGCCTGGGCGGTCAAATCCCAGCCGAAAACCTTGATATCTTTCTGGCGTCCCTGGTTAACCACCGCCGCCATGGCACCCAATAATGCGGGTTCCCCCGTGGCGTAGATGGCGGTCATATCCGGATTACCGGTGATCAGATTTTCCGCCGCCGTCAAGGCATTGTCCTGAATATTGCGCCCATCGACCACATCCGCGACCTTGATGGCCGGGTTGGCTTTAATGGCGTCCTCAAAGCCCTGCTGCCGGGCATTTTGAATGGCGGAGTTTAGCGCGCCCACAATCCCGACCTTGGCTTTGCCGGCCATATTTGTCTTCACATAATCGGTAAAATACTCCCCGATGATATGGCCCCCTTTGACATTATCCACGCCCACTTGAGACTTATGTTCGCCGGCAGGTAATACCGCATCAATCGCGATCACCGGGATATGGGCGGCGGCGGCCTCTTTAATTGCCGGCATGATACCGTTTACGTCAATGGCATCCACCAAAATACCTTTAACACCTTGCTGAATATAATTTTCGATGGCATCGTTCTGGGCCACGGGATTATCATTAGCATTGAATATAATCAAAGATTTACCGCTGGCCTTCGCGGCATCCTGCGCGCCTTTATTCATCAAGTTAAAGAATAGGGCCTGTTGGTTAATTTGCACCATCGCGTATGTCGCCGGCGCATCTTTCGCCACCGCCATGCCAGACAATAAAGCACCGGCAGTCAAAGAGCAGACCAAAGTACCAATACGTATTTTGCGGAATAATAATGACATAACGCGTCCTCGTCGAAAGTAATCTTATATCGATATGATGCAAAACAGATAACGCATAAATGCTGCATGCATCTGAGATTATGTTGGCGGGACAAATATCGGTTTGGAGCGGGAAAAGTGCCTAACGTAAAGGGCATGTTTTCTCTGTCGAATTCCGACCTCAGCCTGTCCATGTAGACTTTTTTTGGTCGAAACCCACAGGTATATAACCGAGCAGGTAAACTGCCAATTACAATTAATCGCCGTCGTTTTTTTGTCAAGCATTAATTCGCATTACGCGCGCTTCCCGCCATGGGTTAACGATAAAAAAGGCTGTAACCCTCTGACACAAATGTGTTAACTATATACCCTGAAGGCGGCAATTTTTGCCAGTGCGAATGAGTGAGCAAAATGAGCAAAAAAAGGGTGGTTCTATCGGATGTTGCCAGCCTGGCGGGCCTATCCAAGGCGACCGTCTCCCGCTATCTGAATAACAGCATCGTGCTGCCGAATGACACGGTACGGCGCATCGAAGAAGCGATTAACCAACTAAACTATCGCGCCAATAGCCTTGCCAGGCGGCTGAGCAAAGGGGGCAGTGAAACCCTCGGGTTGGTGATATCGGGCAGCACCAACCCGTTTTTTGCCGAACTGGCCGACGCTGCCGAGGAGGCAGCCTCTGAACATCGCTACAGTTTGGTGCTGTGTATTACGCGCAATAATCCCGATAAGGAGCGGCAATTTATTCGCTGGCTGGATACCTGCCAGGTGGACGGTTTGCTATTTACCACCAACCGGCCGGACAATGGGCTACTGCGTGAAGAATTGGTTGGACACCAGCGTATCGTGCTGATTGATGAGGATATTCCGGGAAGTGAGGTGCCTAAGGTGTTTGTGGATAATATCCAGGGTGGAATGTTGGCCACCCGGCATTTGATCGCGGCCGGACATCGGCGTATCGCCTTTGTCGGCGGCCCGGATGCGCTGATGAGCGTACGCGAACGTCATGAGGGATTCAGGCAGGCAATGGCTGAGGCCGGTTTGGTGTGCCAGCCCGAGTGGGTACTGTACGGTGATTATAGCCGCGAATTCGGACAAATGGCCCTGCACCGCCTGCTGGCGCTGCCGGATGCGCCCACTGCGGTATTCGCCGCCAGTGATTATCTGGTGCTGGGCCTGCTCGACGGCCTGCGTCAACGCGGTCAGAGCGCGCCGGAGGCCCTGTCGCTGGTGGGGTTTGATGATGCCAGCTACGCGGATCTCATTACCCCACGCTTATCAACCGTTCGCCAGCCCGCCAGGCTACTGGGGCGTACCGCCGTGGAAATCATGATGGGACTACTCAACGACGGTCACGCGCCACAGGTCATTCCTCGAATTCCGGTGGAATTGATTGGCCGCGATTCCATTAAACCCTATCCTCCGCGTTAAGGCCTTGTGCACCCATTCGGCGCACGCCCGCACCATGATGCGGCACCACCCTGTGCATGCATGCTCCCGCAACGTTAGGCGACTCAGCCGAATTTTGGATGAACGGTAAATTTAATTATTCATTTAAATCAATGTGTTAATAATTCAGTTTATCCTATTTCGTCTTTCGGTCAAAATAGAATGGCACGATTTCTGCTTGGAAAATTGTGGCGATACAAATATCCACGAGCGGCGTTTCCGGCGAGTGGAACGGCATCGAGTCGCTTTCCGTCGTTTTGGTAAACCGGTTTACAAAGGATTTGTGCACCGAAAACACGGTCAGGCAACAGATGTCGGCATGGCTTCCCCTCTGGGAAGCCATGCGCTCCCTTCGTATTTTTCGGCACGATTGGAGGTAGAGGCAATGGCGGTAGCACAGAGGGTTCCCCCAAGGGTAGAGATGGTGGATATCACCAAAACCTATGGGTCCATCCGTTCACTGCGCGGCGTGAACCTTAGCTTGGCTCCCGGCGAAGTGCTGGGTCTGGTGGGGGATAACGGCGCTGGCAAATCGACGTTAACCAAGATTTTATCCGGCGCGGTGGTGCCCACCAGCGGCGCCATTCGTATCGATGGTTTTGAGACCACGTTTGCCAACCCGGCAGATGCCCGTCGCTGCCAAATCGAGATGGTCTATCAGGATCTGTCGCTATGCGACACCGTTGACGTGGCAGGAAACCTGTTTATGGGTCGCGAGCCGCAAACCCGGGTGCTGGGTATTCCGTTTTTGGACGAGAAAAAAATGCACGCCGAGGCACGTGACATGCTAAAGGGGCTGGGTATTTCGATTCCCGACACTCGCCTGCTGGTGCGCAATCTTTCCGGCGGCCAACGCCAAGCCATCGCCATTGCGCGGGCGGCGGCGTTTGATCCGAAAGTACTGATCATGGATGAACCGACCGCCGCGCTGGCGGTGGCGGAAGTGGAGGCGGTACTGGAATTGATCCGGCGGGTCAGCGCCCGCGGCGTAAGCGTCATACTGATCACCCATCGTCTGCAGGATCTCTTTCTGGTCTGCGATCGTATCATGGTGATGTATGAAGGCCGCAATGTGGCCGATCGTCGAGTGGCCGACACCAGTCTGTCGGATATCGTTAACCTGATCGTCGGCGAGAAGTTCGAAGCGCATTCCGCCCGAGCCCATTGAGAGGATCCCTGCATGAGTATGATCACTATGCCGACCAACCGTTTGATCCGGCACTCGTTACCCCGCCGCATTTTGCATAACCATTCCGGCGTGGTCAGCATCGCGCTCTTTTGCCTGTTTTGCTGCGTGGTGTTCGCGCTGATCACCGATAACTTTCTCAGCGGTCCGAACTGGCTGAATATCATTCGCCAAAGCGCGCCGCTGTTGATCGTCGCCACCGCCATGACGCTGGTGATCACCACCGGGGGCATTGATCTGTCGGTGGGGTCTACGTTGGCACTGGTGGGCGCGCTATCCGCTATCGCCTTAAACAATTGGGGGCTACCATGGCCGGTGGTACTTCTCGGCGGACTGCTGCTGGGTGGATTGATCGGCGCCCTGAACGGCTTTTTTATTGCTTATGAGGGTATTCCGGCGTTTATCGTTACGTTGGCGACGCTGGCTATCGTGCGTGGCGTAGCGTTGCTGATAACCCAGGGTTACTCGATTCCCATCCCCGCCGGCAGTCCCTTCGCCCTGCTGGGACGCGCCTGGGTGGCAGGCCTGCCGTTGCCGGCAATCCTGGGGATACTGGCGTTGATTTGTGGTCATGTGTTACTCAACCATACCCGCTTCGGTCGCTATATTACCGGTATTGGCGCCAATGCCGAGGGCGTCAGACGCGCCGGCGTCAATATCCGTTCCACCACGCTGGGCGTCTATATCATCAGCGGCATGAGCGCCGCGCTGGCGGGAATGATTATTACCGCGCGCCTGGGCAGCGGCTCCTCCAATCAGGGCGAAGGGTTTGAGCTGCAGGTGATCGCGGCGGTGGTGCTAGGCAGTACCAGTTTGTTCGGCGGTTTCGGTACCATTATTGGCACGTTGTTGGGCGCATTATCCATTGCGGTGATTCAAAACGGTCTGATCCTGTCGCATATTTCGCCGTTTTATACCCAAATAGCCACCGGCACCATCATTCTGCTGGCGATCTGGCTGAACACCCGCATCTTCAATCCGACCCGGCCGATTAAAGGATAGACATCATGCAACACTCGATATTTCGCCACGCCGAGCCATTACCGATCGGCGTGAACAGCGGCTACGTGATGACCGTACTCGGACCACTGCCCATTGAACGCATGGGCGTAACCTTGATGCATGAGCATATTTTATTGTACGCATCCGGCAAATGGGTACCGCCTTGCTGTTGCAGCGAACGGCATCTGGCGGAAATGCCGGTGCGAATGGAGAATCTTGGCGAACTGTCGCTTAATCCTCTGGCCAGCCGCGATAATTGCCAATTATTTGATCCTGATCTGGCGGTGGAAGAGCTGATGAAGTTCCGTGCCCTGGGCGGCGAGACGGTGGTTGATCCGACCAATATCGGTATTGGACGCGATCCGCTGGCGCTGCAGAGAATTTCGCGTCTTAGCGGGCTACATATCGTGATGGGTACCGGCTTTTATCTGGAACCGTCCCACCCCGCCTATGTTAAAACCCGTTCAGTGGAACAATTGGCCGAGCAATTAATTTTCGACGTGGGCGGCGCCGAGGAAAAACCCCCGGTGATCGCCGGTCTGATTGGTGAAATCGGCGTTTCGGCAGACTTTACCGCTGATGAGGGAAAGTCACTGCGCGCGGCGGGGCGCGCCGGCGCCGCCACCGGGGTGGCTATCGAGGTCCATCTCCCGGGCTGGCAACGCTTGGGGCATCGGGTATTGGATATCCTCGCGGAGGAGGGGGCCGATCTGCGGCATACCGTGCTATGCCATATGAATCCCAGCTTTGCCGATAAATCCTATCAGCATAGTCTGGCGCGACGCGGGGCATTTCTGGAATATGATATGATCGGTATGAACTATTATTACGCCGACGAGTCCGCCCAGTCCCCCTCCGACGAACAAAATGCCCGCGCCATCCGCGAACTGATAGATGATGGTTTTATACAGCAGATTTTGCTGTCCCAGGACGTGTTTCTTAAAACCATGTTGACCCGCTTTGGCGGCCATGGCTATGGCTATATTTTGAAACATTTCGTCCCGCGACTCCGCCGCCACGGCGTGACCGGCGAGCAATTGGAAACCCTGATGATACACAATCCCCGGCGCGTCTTTACCCGATAAGCGCCGCGGTTCGTTTGATACCTAGAGGGAAAACCGTGCAAACAACCGTAAATCCACACGCCGAGGTGTTGGCCCTGTCCCAGTCGCTGCTCCGTTTCGATACGATTAATCCACCCGGAGATGAATCCCGATGCATGGCGTTTCTAGCGGACTTGTTGCGTCAGCAAGGATATACCGTCCATTTGCAGCGTTTTGGCGAGCGGCGTTTTAATTTACTGGCGCGTTTAGCCGGCAGCCGGAGCGATACTCCGCCGCTGGCGTTTACCGGCCATCTCGATACCGTGCCGTTGGGCAATGCGCAGTGGCAATTTGACGCGTTTGCGGGCGATATCGTCGAAGGCCGGCTCTATGGCCGGGGTTCGAGTGATATGAAAGCGGCCATCGCGGCGTTTATCGTAGCCTGCCGACAACAACGTCAGGCCATCGAAGCCGGCAGTGGCGTAGTGTTGATTTTGACCGGCGGTGAGGAAACCGGCTGCGACGGTGCGCGGGCGTTAATAAGCGAAGCCTCTGAGCATCTACCGAAAATCGGCGCGTTGATTGTCGGCGAACCGACGGCCAATTATCCGATTATCGGCCATAAAGGCGCACTATGGCTACGCTGTGAGACGCACGGAAAGACCGCCCACGGGGCGATGCCGGAACTGGGCATCAACGCCATTTATCTGGCCGCCGAGGCGATAGGTAAAATCCGTTATTTCGAACCGGGCGCCCCGCACCCGTTAATGAAACGGCCGACCCTGAATGTCGGCACCATCAGCGGCGGGCTGAACATCAACTCGGTGCCGGACCGCAGTCGATTTGATGTGGATATTCGTACCGCGCCTAACCTGCGCCACGACGACATCCGCCAACGGTTATCCGCCGCGATGGGCGATAGCGTGTCGGTAACGACGCTGGTCGATCTGCCGTCAATCTTGACGGAGCCCGGCAACGGCTGGATTCGCCAGGTGTTTTCCCGCTGTGAGCCGCTGCATGACGCCCCGTTGCAACCACGGGTAGTGCCTTATTTCACCGACGCCTCGTTGCTGCTTGACGCGCTCGGTTCGCCACCCTGCATTATTTTAGGCCCGGGCGAACCGTCCATGGCACATCAAACCGACGAATATTGCCGAGTGGATAAACTCATCCAGGCGGTCATGCTGTACGGCCAGATTATCCTCGATTGGGGGGCATCGCGGGAGTAAAGGCACTCATTCCCGTTTACTCGCCGTGCAGGGTGGCGATAATTCGTCGCTCGCCGCCCCGGTTACGATGTTCGCCCAGCCAAATACCCTGCCAAGTACCCAGTAATAATTGCCCCTGTCCAATCGGAATCAAGAGTGACGCACCTAATACCGACGATTTAATATGCGCGGGCATATCGTCGGCGCCCTCATAGTCATGCCGATAAGGCGCGTCTTCCGGAACCTGGCGCAAAAAATGGTTTTCCATATCGACTCCGACGCTGGGGTCGCAGTTTTCATTTAAGGTCAGTGAGGCGGAGGTGTGTTGCAAAAGTAAATGCAACAGGCCGGTTTGGATCTCTGATAGATGATTGAGTTGGCCGGTTATTTCTTCGGTTACCAAATGAAAGCCCCGCCGATGAGGACTTATGATCAGCGTTTGTTGATACCACATGATGCACGCTCCTCTGTTTATACATAAGTATAGACCCGTCGTACTTCACGTGGCAGGTGCGTTATCTTAAGGTGTAGATAATTTGGACGGGAAGAAAGCGGGCAAGCAACATAGCGCCACTGCCCGCCCCAGCGGGTCAGTGACGCGCAGTACATTAGCGTAGCGCGGCGATAGCCTGGGCTACTCGCTGAACATTGCTGGTGTTCAGGCCGGCCAGGCACATGCGGCCGCTGCTAATCAAATACACTCCGAATTCGTCGCGCAGCCGGTCAACTTCAACCGGCGTCAGGCCGGTGTAGCTGAACATACCCCGTTGTTGGAGCAAATAATCAAAATTACGGGCCGGCAGGGCCACTTTCAAAGCGTTCACCAAACTCTGGCGCATCTGTAATATCCGTGTGCGCATGGCGGAGACTTCCTGGCGCCATAACGTATTTAACCCTGCATCGTTAAGCACCTGCGATACCACTTGCGCACCAAAATTCGGCGGACTGGAATAGTTGCGGCGCACGGTGGCCGTCAGTTGACCCAGTACGCGATCGGCCTCACCGGCGCCGGCGCAGACTACCGATAGAGTGCCGACACGCTCGGCGTAGAGTGAAAAGATTTTTGAGAACGATTGACTGACCAGACAAGGCAGTCCCCGCCGCGCCATTTCACGTACCGCGTAGGCATCCTCATCCAGCCCTTCGCCAAACCCCTGATAAGCAATATCCAGGAAGGGGATCAACGCGCGCTCGGCGACCACCTCGATCACCCGATCCCACTGTGTCCGGCTAAGATCGGATCCGGTGGGATTATGGCAGCAAGGATGCAGTAGGACGATGCTTTTTGCCGGTAGCGCCTGGAGACATTCCAGCATCGCGTTGAAATTCACTTCCAACCGTTCACCATCAAAATAAGGGTAACGATTGACGTTGAACCCCGCCCCGGCAAAGATGGCCACATGGTTGTCCCAGGTAGGGTCGCTGACCCACACGCGGGAGTCGGGGAAATAGCGTTTGAGGAAATCCGCACCTATTTTCAGCCCACCTGAACCGCCCACGGTTTGAATAGTGGCGATACGCGCCTGCTCAAGCATCGGATGATGGGCCCCAAACAATAATGTTTGGCTGGCGGCGCGATAGGCGGGCAAACCCGACATGGGCAGATATCCTATGGCTTGCCTGGGATCGGCTGTCAGTCTTGCCTCGGCCTGCGCCACCGCGTCCAGCTGTGGAATAATGGCCTGCTCATTGTAATAAAGCCCGATGCTCAGGTTGACCTTATCGGGTCGGGTATCCTGTTTATAGGTTTCCATCAGCGACAGGATGGGGTCCCCGGCGTAAGCATCAACATTCTGGAACACTATGCAGATCTCCTGGTTTAAAGGGTTCAAACAGTGAACCCATTAGGCGGTATCCCGCCATTGCACGTAAGCGCCGCGGGCGATCGTATGCGGGGTACCGTCTAATACATTACCAAACAATTAAATCTAATTGGTATTTTGATCATTAAAATAGTCGATGGGATAAATTACCGGCCGCACCGGCGGATTCCGGGTCTTCACCCTCACTATAGGTCGTCTCGACCCGCGAGGTGAGTTTGGTAATCAATTCATAGGCGCTGATTCCCGTGGCGGCGGCCACCTGCTCCACCGGCAGCTCCGGGCCCCATAATATAACGCGGTCGCCCACGCGATCCTGGCTGTCCGGGCCTAAATCCACGGTAAGCATATCCATGGAAATACGACCGGCCAGGGGAACCCTACGACCGTTTACCCATACCGGCGTACCGTTGGGAGCGCTGCGCGGGTAACCATCGCCGTAACCAAACGCCACCACGCCGAGCCGGGTATCCCGGGGGCTGACCCAGGTACCGCCGTAACCGCTGGCCTCTCCGGCCCGATGTTCGCGCACCGCAATCAGCGACGAGGTCAGCGTCATGGCCGGGCGAAAGCCATATGACGAGGCTTCGCCGGCGTCCAAAGGCGATACGCCGTAGAGCAAAATACCGGGCCTGACCACATCATAATGGGACTGAGGCCATAGCAGCACGCCTCCGGAAGCGGCAATAGAACGCTTGCCCGGTTTATCCCCGCCAAATTGGGCAAAACAGGCCAGTTGCCGCAGGGTGGTATCCAACTGTGGTTCATCGGCGCGCGCAAAGTGGCTCATGATATTGACCGGCCCGTCAACGTTCGGGCAAGCCGCCAGGCGCGCATAAAAGGCTTCCGCTTGAGGCGGCAATACGCCCAGACGATGCATGCCGGTATCTAGCTTCATCCAGACCTGCAGTGGCCGCGCCAGGCTTGACTGCTCCAACGCCAGCAGCTGTTCCGGGCTGTGAATAGCGGTGGCGAGATCGTAGCGGGCCAATAGCGGCAGTTCGTCAGCGCTGAAAAAGCCTTCCAACAATAAAATGGGTTTGGTTATACCGCCGTTGCGTAGCGCCAGGGCTTCACTCAGGCGGGCGACGCCAAAAAAATCGGCATCATTTTGCAATGTATAGGCGGTTGCCAACAGTCCATGACCATATGCATTGGCTTTTACCACCGCCACGACTTGACTTTGGGGAGCCAACAAGCGCACCTGACGCAAATTATGCTGCAAAGCCCGGCGGTCAATAACGGCAATTGCCGTTTTCATTATTCTAGTCCTGGTTATTATTCATCATCATATTGCGGCCCGGCATAACTATCGAACCGCGACCACTGCCCATTAAACGTTAGTCGCACCGTCCCGATCGGGCCGTTACGCTGTTTACCCAAAATAATCTCCGCGATACCTTTCATATCGCTGTTCTCGTGATAGACCTCATCACGATAGATAAACATGATCAAATCGGCGTCCTGCTCGATCGACCCTGATTCACGGAGATCGGAGTTAATCGGCCGTTTATCGGCCCGCTGCTCCAGCCCACGGTTAAGCTGTGACAACGCTATCACCGGCACCTGGAGTTCTTTAGCCAATGCCTTGAGGGAACGGGAAATTTCCGCGATTTCCAAGGTGCGGTTTTCGGAGAGCTGCGGCACGCGCATCAATTGCAAATAATCGATCATGATCAGGCTAAGGCCATCATGCTCGCGAAAAACCCGTCTGGCGCGTGAGCGGACGTCGGTTGGCGTGAGCCCCGATGAATCATCGATATACATATTGCGTTTTTCCAACAAAATCCCCATGGTGCTGGAAATACGCGCCCAGTCCTCGTCATCGAGCTGCCCGGTACGGATACGGGTTTGATCGACGCGCGACAGCGACGCCAATATACGCATCATAATCTGTTCGCCGGGCATTTCGAGGCTGAATATCAGCACCGGTTTATCCTCGGTCATGGCGGCATTTTCGCATAAATTCATAGCGAAGGTGGTTTTACCCATCGACGGACGGGCCGCGACGATGATCAGGTCGGACTTCTGGAAACCAGCGGTTTTTTTATCTAGATCATGATAGCCACTGGAAACGCCGGTGACGCCGTCATGGGGTTTTTGGTACAACTGCTCGATGCGCGCCACGGTATCTTCCAGAATACGATCGATGCTTTTAGGACCTTCATCCTTACTTGCACGATTTTCGGCAATCTGAAAAACGCGGGATTCAGCCAGGTCGAGTAAATCTTCGCTGCTGCGTCCCTGTGGATCGTAACCGGCATCGGCTATTTCGTGGGCGACCGCGATCATCTCGCGCACGACCGCCCGCTCCCGGACAATATCCGCATAGGCGGAAATATTGGCCGCACTGGGGGTATTCTTCGACAATTCCGCCAAGTAAGCAAAGCCGCCCACAGAGTCCAAATCGCCTTTCTGCTCCAGCGATTCGGATAACGTGATCAAATCGATGGGCTTGTTGAGCTCCAGCAGGCGCTGCATTTCACCGAAAATCAGCCGGTGCGGCCGGTTAAAAAAATCCTTGGACGTCACGCGTTCGGCGACGTTGTCCCAACGCTCATTATCCAGCATTAACCCACCCAACACCGACTGCTCCGCTTCCAGCGAATGAGGCGGGAGTTTCAGGCCCTCGACCTGGCGGTCCCGGGAAAAATTTGTTTTATTGGCTGGTTTTTTTTCTGACATGTAGTAATGACGTTGCCCGATAGATGAAGCATGAGATAAGAATGCATTGTATCGTTGATTGTCGCCAAATCCTATGTGGCTTTGCAAACCTGGATGAAGGGCTTATGGTTAATTAACATTTACACCCACTATACCCATCATATTTCACGAGGCAGGCGCGTTGGCTTTCCCGCCACGCGAAATATTTTGGGTATCATCAAGCTGAGGAAAAGATATGGCAAAACGCATTCAATTTTCCGCCAACGGTGGTCCGGAAGTATTGCAATATGTTGATTTTACTCCGGAGGATCCGGCCGTCGACCAGGTACAGGTCGCCAATAAGGCAATTGGGATCAACTATATCGATACCTATGTGCGCAGTGGATTATATCCCACCCCCGCCAAGCCGTCCGGCCTGGGAACCGAGGCCGCCGGCGTTATCGTTAAGTTGGGATCCGGCGTCACCGACCTTAAGGTGGGCGATCGGGTGGTCTATGCCCAATCCGCCTTGGGCGCCTATAGCGATATCCACAACGTACCGGCAAAAAATATCGCGCTGCTGCCCAACGCTATCTCCTTTGAGCTGGCCGCAGCGTCGTTTTTGAAGGGCCTGACCGTCTATTATCTGCTGCGCCAGACCTATGAGATCAAACCCAATGAGATCTTTTTGTTTCACGCCGCGGCCGGTGGGGTCGGGCTCATTGCCTGCCAATGGGCTAAGGCGTTGGGTGCCAAAATGATCGGTACGGTGGGTTCGGCGGAAAAAGCCGCCTTGGCAAAAAATGCCGGTGCCTGGGAGATTATTAACTACCAAGAGGAAAATGTGCCGGAGCGTGTCGCCGCGCTCACCGGCGGCAAAAAGGTCAGCGTGGTTTATGATTCCGTGGGTAAAGATACGTGGGAAGCCTCGCTGGATTGCCTGCATCGCCGCGGCCTGATGGTCAGTTTCGGTAACTCTTCAGGCCCGGTAAGCGGCGTCAATCTGGCAATTCTCAATCAGAAAGGGTCATTATATGTCACCCGCCCTTCCCTGAATGGTTATGTGACCAACCGCGAAGAGCTAACGCTGGCCAGCAATGAATTATTTTCGATGATTGCCAGCGGCGCAATCAAGATCAAGGTTGCGGAAAAACAGACCTTTCCGTTGGCGGAAGCTCGGCGGGCACATCAAGCGTTGGAAAGCCGGGCAACCAACGGTTCATCACTGCTGATACCATAACCTAACCCGGATACGCCCCCAAAAAAAAGGGCCTCAGCTAGGAGGCCCTGATAAATTGCTTTAATCAGCGCTTTTGATAAGCGCTTTTATAGTGGGGCATTGTATCGTTATTTTTATATTTATCTGTAGGTAAGTACAGTAGGTCTAATCACCGGAGCTGCCACACGTGTGGCCCTTAAAAAACGAAAGCCAAATTGGGTATGGCTATCTTTTCTCTTTCCGATGGTGTTGATGAATTCGCCGCTACAACATTTGCGCGTGATATTAACAGTACTGATAGGGAAAAAAAATCCTTAAGCACCGCTACGGACATGAAATGATTCAACCTGTGATCGGCTCCACGTTAATGCAAAATAATTTACGATTATGGCTGGACGTCACCGTCGGCACCGGCCGCTATTGCGACAGAGTGATATCAATATCGGCGCAGCGGAGGACGTTGGATCGTTCGCCAGATCCAAACGACCACGATAGCTAACAATAACCAAGGTAATAGTTTAATCGCCATCAAAAACAAACCGGCAAACATCATTAAAAACGTACCCACCACCAGCGCTGCCAGCACGCCAAGTATGGAAATTCCGGTCAGTAACAACATGATGAAAAAACCGATAACGAAAAATATTTCTAACATGGGTGGCTCCTGAATGGCGGCTAAAACCGTCGGTCTTCAATAAGATTGATTCAAGAAACATGCCAGATTGAGCGCACTAAACCTCATTGATTTTTAAGGAAAATAGTTTAGCGTGGCGCCCGCTAATGGTAATTTTCACCATCAGTTAGTCAAATCCGCCGTCAGGGCCCGCCCGGACACCTTGGCCAGCGCCTGCTCAACCACCTTTATATCCGCCCCCGGTTTATGCGCGTTCTCACTCAGATGACGTCGCCATTGACGTGCGCCGGGAATCCCTTGGAATAATCCCAGCATATGTCGGGTGATATGCCCCAAATATGTCCCCTGCGCCAGCTCGCGCTCGATATAAGGCAACATCGCCAGTACTACCCCGGACATCTGGCCAAAAGGATCGACGCCACCGAAGATCCGACTGTCCGCTTGTGCCAGAACACCAGGATTTTGATAGGCTTCGCGCCCTATCATTACGCCATCCACCTGTTCCAGATGAACCAACGCCTCATCCAGGCTTTTTATGCCGCCGTTGATCACCAGCGTCAATGCGGGAAAATCCCGCTTTAGTTGATAGACCCGCGGGTAATCAAGCGGAGGTATCTCACGATTTTCCTTGGGGCTCAAACCCGAGAGCCAGGCCTTGCGGGCATGGATGATAAAGGTGTCACAACCGCCGCGCTCGGCCACAGTCTGGATAAACTCGCTTAAAAATTCATAGCTGTCCTGGTTATCAATACCAATCCGAGTCTTTACCGTCACCGGGATCGACACCGCCGTTCGCATAGCGTCGATACATTCGGCCACCCTTTGCCGCTCGGCCATCAGGCACGCACCAAATTGGCCGTTCTGCACCCGATCGGACGGACAGCCGACGTTAAAATTGATCTCGTTGTAGCCACGCTGCTCCGCCATGAGGGCGCATTGAGCCAAGGCGGCGGGTTCGCTACCGCCCAACTGCAGTGCTAGCGGATGCTCGTCCTCGTTGAACGCCAGGTAATCACCTTTGCCATAAAGCAACGCGCCGGTGGTGACCATCTCCGTATACAACAGCGCATGGCGCGTCAATAAACGGAGAAAGTACCGGCAATGCCGATCAGTCCAGTCGAGCATCGGCGCGACGCTGAGGCGGCGGGCGGCGGGAAGAACCCCGCTAATTGCCGGCGCTAGCGGCGTAGACCAGGTAGATGTTTGTACAATGTTATCGTGCATGTGGACCAATTTGCCGGATCACCGGAGTAAATGAAGATCAACGCCGCATAGAAATCCCCTGGATTACAGGGATAGACCGGCGTTGCAATAGAATGATTACGGCCTACTATAGCATAAAAAAAATGCAGTCGAGCCCGGCAAAACGCTGTGTGATACACGGAAATAGGCGTTATGCCCATGCGGTTGTTAACTCTTATTTAACAGATTTCACAAAGGTTCGTCGTAAAATCACCCAAAATATACCAAAATACCGCGATTGCGTCCCAAAAGCGGCCAGCGCGATTTACAAATTGATCATAATCATTTATCACATTATCTGGTGCGTATCTAACTGGTATGTGGGTGGAAGGTGAAGTATGAGCAAAGCTATTGAACTCACGGTGATTAGATTGTTTCTCAAAATACCAAGCGCCAACGATCGCATAATTATAACCACCACTCTACCCCATAAGGGAAATCAAATAATTAAAACATAATATTTCCTTGTCTACGTTCACCTATGCGGATTGTTATCGCTCCCTTTCTTTGTCATAAAATGACATAAATTGCAGATGACACTATTATCATGACAGTATTCATTTTAGACACTTGCACATATACTAAATACGCATTGCGAAGCTCATTGGTCGAAAGTGGAATAAAAGAAAGCATCCGGGATTTGGATGATATCAATTCTTTAAAGAGTAAATGCAGGAAAGCAACGCCAACAATTATTTTTATTAATCAGAATTGTTTTCAATACCACAGCGACGGTAATGAGCTGAAAGCTATTATTGAAAAACAGCCTCTTACTCTGTTTTTTATCTTCATTGGTAATGAAAACATTAAATTCCATGATTTTATACCGATAAAAGATAACGTTATTATAGTGTCGAAATTTATCAAAATCAGCTCACTTATAATGATTATTCAATACTTTATGGATACTAAAGCCTGGCATAATGCTAATTCCGCCATGGGATTTTCACCTTTGCATTTTAGTAAAACCGAAGCGGAAATCTTGAAAATGTGGATGTCTGGCTTTAACACCATGTATATCTGCAATCAGCTTGGCATAAAAGAAAAAACCTTATCATCGCATAAAATCAATATCAAACGTAAAACCAAAGCCAGCAACAAACAGGTCATCTATCATCTCATTTCCATAGCCAATAGCGTCACGGATAGCATAAATATCCGCGCCGCCATTTGAAAAAACAGGCCCATAACGCGCGGCATACGTAACTGATATATATGCCATCGCCACCTGCGGCGCGAAGTATGACGGGATACCCGAAATAATTCGTGTTGCGGGAAGGCGACAAGCGAGTGCATCCAGATGAGCTTACTCACGTCAAAGATTCAGGTAAACGACAAATCTGCCGGGAGCAGATTTGAACGCTGCTTGCAGCGGCTCCGAAGGGGCGAGGCTCATGGGGCCGAGTAACAAAGGCAACGCATCTGCGGCGCGAAGTATGACGGGTATGCCGCGCGGATGAAAGATGGCGGGTATAGACTCGGCGTTTTTATGCCACCATGGTAATATGGGCTAAGGAATAAGCTATGGAGAACCTCTATGACTGCTTCGACGCTGCCCCACTTGCTCAGCCAAGCGGAACAATTATGCGAACAGCGCAATGTACGCCTGACGCCACAGCGGTTGGAAGTATTGCGGCTGATGACTCAGCAAGAGGGAGCGATCAGTGCTTATGATTTGCTTGATCTGCTGAGGGTTTCGGAACCTCAGGCCAAACCACCAACCATCTATCGCGCCTTGGATTTCCTGCTGGAGCAAGGTTTTATTCACCGCGTTGAGTCCACCAACAGCTTTGTACTATGTCATCATTTTGAACAACCAGGCCATACCTCAGCCTTCTTTATTTGCGATCGCTGCGGCCAGGTTACGGAGCAGGCTACCGAGGGAATTGAGGATATATTGCAAAAAATGGCCGAGGCCAGCGGTTTTACCATGCGCCACAATGTTGTGGAAGCCCATGGATTTTGCCCATTATGCGCGGATGTGCAGGCCTGTAGCAATCCAGGCGGCGACTGTGGCCACGATCATTCCATCGCCATAAAAAACGTTGAGTCATATATACCCTAAGTACTTCGAGCTGCAGGAAGGCGGCAAGCAAGCGCATCCCGATGAGCTTACTCACGTAAAAGATCCGGGTAAACGACAAATCTGCCGGGAGCAGATTTGAACTCTGCTTGCAGCGGCCGGCGAGGCTCGGATGAGCCAAGTAACAAAGGCAATGCGCCCGCGGCGCAAAGTATGACGGGTATATAATACTAGGCGATGCCAATGGAATAGGTAATAACGGGAAATAGTTCGAACGTATCGCGAGTGGGATGAGAGGTGGTACATCCTTGTACCTTTGGGTAGGAATAGTAGCAAAGAAGGGATGGATATTACGGCTCTTCTCTTGCGATTAACCTGCTACCAGCGATATTTATTGCGAGCTTCCCAGTCTTTGACTTCCGTTTCGGCGGCCTCTTTGCCATAGCCGTAACGTTCCTGGATTTTACCGATTAATTGATCGCGTTTACCTTCAACCACGGTCAAATCATCATCCGTTAGTTTTCCCCATTGCTCTTTTATTTTACCGGTGAACTGTTTCCAGTTTCCGCTAGCCTGATCTTTATTCATAAAATTTCTCCTTCAACGGGTCTGCTAATTAGCTTATTGAATCGATTAAAAAAGGGCTCAAGAACTTAATTACCGTCCATTCATTAACCCACCCTATGAATTAAGTATAGCAGCAGATTGACTATTGGCATTAAATTGCAGCAGATTAGTCCAGCAACCCGGTGGCATGTCCTATATCAGACTAAAAAATCAGATGAAACAGCGGCAAAAAAAAGCACAAGAAGGGGAAAGACCAGGCTGTGCCGCGCAACGTGTCAATATGCACCGCGGCGGGACAATTGCGAAACACAGCCTATGTAGGTTACGTAACAAAATATTGCAGATAAGCCAGATGCTGGATGAAATATCATCCAGGATACCGGACCTTATTTTGGCAACGGCGCTTTTAGGCCACAACAGTAGTTAAAACCAATTGCCGTTGCGGATCACGCCTACCGCCAGCCCTTCGATGGACAACTCCTGATGGCGAAGGTCAACGATAATAGGGGAAAATTCGCTGTTTTCAGGTAATAATTCCACGATATTACCATGCTTCTTAAGGCGTTTTACCGTAACCTCATCATTGATACGCGCGACGACCACCTGTCCGTTCTGCGCATCCTGGGTTTTATGCACCGCCAGAAGATCGCCATCCATAATGCCGATATCCTTCATTGACATACCGCTGACCCGCAGCAGGAAATCAGCGTGGGGCTTAAACAGGTTAGGGTCTATCTGGTAATGACTTTCAATGTGTTGTTCCGCCAACAAAGGTTCGCCGGCGGCGACGCGGCCAATCAGCGGCAGCCCGGTTTCTTCCTCGATCAATAACCGGATACCGCGAGATGCGCCGGGGACAATTTCGATGGCGCCTTTACGCGCCAGCGCCTTGAGGTGTTCCTCAGCGGCATTGGGGGATTTGAATCCCAGACGCTGGGCGATCTCCGCGCGGGTCGGCGGCATACCGGTTTGCGAAATATGATCGCGTATAAGCTCAAAAACCTCTTGTTGTCTGGCGGTTAACCCTTTCATTCCATCCCCTGTTTGTTTATACAGTCTTTCTGAGAGTATATACAGGTCTGATGCAATTGAAAACCTTCAACGTAGCAAAACACAATAAATCCCGGCAGCCGGGCCGGTAAATACGCCAGTTTAGGCGAAGTGTTTCCATAGCAAGGTCACCCAGACAAATAAGGACAGAACGATCGCCAGGGTCACTGCCGCCGAACCCAAATCCTTGGCCCAGCCGGAGAGCGGATGCTGCTCTGGCCCGATGCGGTCAACCACCGCTTCAATGGCGCTATTGATGATCTCCATCAGTACCACCAGCCACACTGATCCAATCAATAAAATACGCGAAATAGCGTCTGTTTCGAGATAACATGCAAGGATGATCGCAATGACGGCAACCACTACTTCCTGACGGAAGGCGGCTTCATGCTGCCAAGCGGCCCGAAATCCTTTAATTGAATAACCCGTGGCTTTATAAATACGCGCCAGCCCGGAGGTTTGATTTGCCATGATTTCATGCACAGAGTGAAAATAGCGTTTATCTTACCGTTTCTTCGCGTTCGTATCACCACAGATCTGACGCGCGGTTTCTGGTATTCTTGTGTCGCAATGCTAACAAGAGGCTTCACAAAGATATGTCAGGTTGGCGAACCATTTTTTACACGTTGTTGGATCTACCGCTAAGGCTGCTGGTGAAAAGCAAAGTTATTCCCGCAAATCCACCGGAAGAAACCGGTCTGGATCCCCTGCGGCCAATAATGTATGTGTTACCTTATAATTCTAAGGCGGACCTGCTCACCCTACGCGCCCAATGTCTGCAACTGCGGTTGCCGGACCCGCTGGTCCCGCTGGAGATCGACGGCGTCACGTTGCCGCGTTACGTCTTCATCCACGATGGTCCCCGCGTATTCCCTTATTTCACCGAAAAAATTGAGTCAGTGAAAATATTTCACGACTATCTGGATTTGCACCGCGGCAACACGCGGCTTGATGTACAGATGGTACCCGTGTCGATTATGTTCGGTCGCTCTCCGGGACGGGAAGCGCAGCAGCATCAGCCCGCACCCCAGCTCCGTCTGCTCAATGGCTTTCAGAAATTCATCGCGGTGCTATGGTTGGGGCGCGATAGTTTTGTGCGATTCTCCCATCCTTTGTCCATGCGCTATATGGCCACCGAGCACGGCACCGACAAAACGATTGCGCAAAAGTTGGCCCGTGTCGCCATGATCCATTTCGCCCGCCAGCGCCTGGTGGCGGTGGGGCCGCGCCTACCGGTTCGCCAGGATCTGTTTAATAAACTATTGGCGTCCAAGGCCATAGAAAAAGCGGTTGAGGACGAAGCACGCTCGAAAAAAATCTCCGTTGAGAAGGCGCAGCAGAATGCCGTTGAATTGATGGAAGAAATTGCGGCGGATTTTTCCTACGAGGCGGTACGCCTATCCGACCGGGTATTGAGCTGGACCTGGAACCGCCTTTATCAAGGTCTGCATGTGCGCAACGCTGAACGCGTACGGCAATTGGCGGAAGACGGTCATGAAATTGTCTATGTGCCCTGCCACCGCAGCCATATGGACTATTTGCTGTTGTCCTATGTGCTCTATCACCAGGGCCTGGTACCTCCGCATATCGCCGCCGGGATTAACTTAAACTTCTGGCCGGCGGGTCCAATTTTCCGCCGGTTAGGCGCTTTTTTTATCCGCCGCACCTTTAAGGGCAATAAACTCTACTCCACCATTTTCCGTGAATATCTCGGCGAATTGTTTACCCGTGGTTACTCGGTCGAATATTTTATGGAAGGGGGACGGTCAAGGACCGGACGCTTGTTGGAACCCAAAACCGGCACGCTGACGATGACCATCCAGGCGATGCTGCGCGGCGGTAACCGGCCGATTACCCTGGTGCCGATCTACGTGGGCTACGAGCACGTCATGGAAGTCGCAACCTATGCCAAAGAGCTGCGGGGCGCCACTAAAGAGAAAGAAGGTTTTGTTCAAATGGTGCGTGGATTACGCAAGTTGCGTAATTTAGGACAAGGGTATGTGAACTTTGGCGAACCCTTATCCCTGAGCGCCTACCTCGGTCAGAATGTACCGCACTGGCGTGATTCCATCGACCCTATCGATGCGCAGCGTCCTTCATGGCTTGCGCCCGCGGTCGACGATATCGCCGAGACGATTATGGTGCGAATTAACAACGCCGCCGCGGCCAATGCCATCAATCTCTGCTCCACCGTCCTGCTGGCCTCGCGTCAGCGTTCGCTTACCCGCGAACAGCTGCTGCAACAGCTGACCTGCTGCCTGGAACTGATGCGCAACGTACCTTATGCCTCAGATGTGACCGTGCCCGAGTCCAACGCACACGAGCTGCTAGAGCATGCGCTGGCGATGGATAAGTTTAGCGTTGAGCAGGATACGATTGGCGAGATTATTTATTTGTCCCGCGAACAGGCCGTGCTGATGACCTATTATCGCAATAATATCCAGCATGTGTTTATCCTGCCTTCGCTGGTCGCCAGCATCATCATCGGCCATTCCGGGATCGATCGGCAGCAGCTGTTGCGTCGCATCAATCTGCTGTATCCCCTGCTCAAAGCCGAGCTCTTTTTGCATCATCATAAGCAGGCTCTCGGCCCGGTTATCAATGCCTTAATAACAGAACTGGCGCGCCAGGGACTGATTATCCAGCACGAAACCGGCTTAACGATCAATGCCGCCCGGGCGCATACTCTGCAGCTACTCGCCGCCAGCGCGCGGGAAACCTTGCAGCGTTACGCTATTACGTTTTCGTTGTTACGGGTTAATCCCCAGATAAACCGGGGGACGCTTGAGAAAGAGAGCCGCATCATGGCCCAACGGCTATCGGTACTGCATGGCATCAATGCCCCGGAATTTTTCGACAAAGCCGTGTTTTCGACTCTGGTCGCCACGCTGCGCCAAGAAGGCTATATCAGCGACAATGGCGATGCCATTGACGTGAAGGTGGCTGAAATGGTGGAAATACTCAGTGAGCTGTTGACGCCCGAGGTGCGGCTAACCATCGAAAGCGCCAGCCTGGTGACCAACGCCCCGGCGATAGAACCGCCGGAGGACCTGGCAACCCAGCCTTAACTGGCCGGCTATCCGCTATTGCCCGTCCGACCGCGGCGTCCTATGCCAGGAGCCGCATAGGGCGGGCGATGGCAATAGCATCATCACCCGGCGACAGACACACAGAATCAGGCCGCCGCGGGCGCTAGCATACTTAGCGTAATGCCGATAAAAATGACCATTCCCACCAGGTTATTATTTAAAAATGCCTTGAAACAGGCGTCCCGATCGCGTCGCGCAATCAATTTTTGCTGGTAGATAAACATAGCCCCGGCGAACAGCAGCGAGATATAGAATGGCCAATGCAAGCCTCCCCCCCGACCGATGACCACCAATAACAGCAGCGTTGCCCCCTGCAATGCCCCCACCATAACCTTGTCATAACGCCCAAACAGGATGGCAGTGGACTTTACCCCAATGTTAATATCATCATCCCGATCCACCATGGCGTACAGCGTATCGTAAGCAACCGTCCAGACAATGTTCGCCGCGAACAGCAGCCAACAGGATAGAGGTAAGGACTCACTAACCGCTGCGTATCCCATGGGAATTGACCAGCCGAATGCCGCGCCAAGCACCAGTTGCGGCAAATGGGTGACCCGTTTCATAAACGGATAAATCCAGGCTAGCGCCAGGCCCGCTACGGATAAGACGATCGTCATCATGTTGAGCGTTAGCACCAGGGCAAAGGACAACCCCACCAGCCCGGCGAATATGACTTTAGCTTCTTTTTCTGACACCAGGCCGTTAGGCAGGGGCCGGCCGGCGGTGCGTTTTACCTTGCCGTCAATTTTCCTATCGGCATAGTCGTTAACCACACATCCCGCGGCACGCATGAAAAATACCCCTAAAATAAACACCAACAGGATATGAAGTTCGGGCGTGCCGCGTCCAGCCAACCACAGCGCCCACAGCGTGGGCCAAAGCAATAACAGAGAACCAATGGGTTTATCAATTCGCATTAAACGGCAACAGGCCTGCCATTTGCCCATCGTGGCGCTTTGTTCCACTACAATCTCCTTTACGTCGTCAGAATTGTCACAATTTTGGCACGTTGGTTAACGATACAGCGGAGCGTCGGGTAAAAATAGCTCGGTGAGTAATAATGATTTACCGCTCGGCCGAAAACACGAGCGTCGGGCCCATAAGCTCTTCATTTTACCTAACTGGATATAATCCCGTACTGGCATATCATCGCGAAACAGCCATTTTCCAAGCGGCGTGTCGCCAAGCGTGGTAAGCGCCCACTCCGCCCCAATGAGTGCGCTCGCTGGGATTAGGGTTCGCCCGGCTAACCATGGTTGCCCGTCGCCATACAATATAACCTCGCGTAGCCAATAGCGATCGCAAACGGGCAGCAAGGTGATTTCTGGCCCCACCGCAGATGCCGGGAAATACCCCTCGCGACCACGACGGACGGTCACCTTTCTGCAATGCTGTTCAAAGCGCAGGGTCATGGACCCCTGCTCCAGCAGCCAGTCCCGCTGTGCGGCGTCCGGCGGCGGCGCATCGTCGTTATGCCAATGAATCGATGCTAAACATGCGATATAGGGATCGTCCGTCATCCTGTTCCCCATTATTGTTAATTACCAGAGCCAATAGTGTAGCCCAGAACGCCCATTTGTTAATCCGCCAGTCGGAGAAGATCATACCCTCCTTGGCATATTGGACTGGTCATCAACGGTTTTATCAATAGCAATACAAAAAAAAGCCTTCAATACGAAGGCCTTTTTTATCTGGCAACGCTGTGGCGTTATTCTACCGCCGGCGAACGCTCTTCGGTTAAGCCGTAAAGGTAGTATTTACGTCCGACCATTTGTCCGCCGTCACGCGTCAACGGAATCCAGTTCAGCTGCGCCCGGGTGCGGTTATGCGTCACCGTTAGCAGATCAAGCGGTATCGACAGGTAGAAACCTTTGTTAAAGGAACCTTCACCGTACTGCTCTGCCGATACATTGGTAAAGGTGGCGAAAACACCGGCGGTAACACCGCTCTCAAAGCGTCGGGAAACATCAAAGGTCACGCCCTTATCCTTGGCCAGATAACGCCCAACGCTGGCCTTGACCAGTAAGCCGTCGATGAATTGGGGCTGCCAGTAACCGGTCAGGTTGCCGGTGGCCACCTTATAGTCGGCGAACTGCATCATATTGTCCCAGTCACGCTGCTTGACGTAGTTGCCGTCAAGCCCGACCGCCCAGTTCGAATCCAGCGGCCGGTACAGCACTTCGCCGCCAACGCCGCCATACATCATTTCCAGGTAACCGCCATACAGCTGACCGTACCAGCCGTCACCTAAACGATCGATATATGTGGTCTGCAGGTTGCTAATATAGACATCGTTTTGCACATACTCACGAATGCGGGTCCGCACACGGGGGAGCTGCGAATCACTGGGGGGCGAGGTGAAATTGAACTTGTTATAGTTATTGTAGACATTGCCAAACAAGGTACCGGAGGTATTCCAATGGTCGGTCAGCCAGTAGCCTGCGCTGCCTTCCACCCCGATCTGGTACATATAAAACGATTCGGGGCCGCCAAAGGATTGGTTAAGCACCGGTGCCCAGCCAAGATCGAAACGACTATGGTCGATATAGTAGCCTTGCTCGGCTTTTTCCGGCACATCCGGCTCGGTACGGCGCTGCTTGAGCGGTTGTTCATGCCCCAGTGGATAGCCGGACAGGGTATCCTGCAAACTTTTCACATCGGTTTCGGTGGTCACGAGGGGTAAATTTTGCCGGGTTTCCGTGACCTTGAGAGTGTCGATATTTTCCGGCAGATTATTGACCAATATGCGATTGGCACGATCCACCCCCTCCTGGCCGTCACGATATTTGCTCTGTTCGCCGGTCAGGTATAGGGTACGATCCTTGGCCTGAATATGCGGCGAGGCAAAACCGGCGTTACTATTGATATCGGTCAGCTGCTGCGCCACCACCTGGTGCTGCAACATATCAGATTGGGGGTTTGGCGCGTAGGCCGGCTTTTCACTGTCGCGATGCTGTTGGGTCAAGTCATTAAAGTTAGTCCGCATCGTCACGCCGAACATCAGCGTATTGCCGCGTTCATAACTTAAATTGAGATCGGTCCATTTGCCAATGCGATAAACCGCGCCAACGTTAACCGGCGAGCTTTGTTTTAAACGACCGGCAAAATCATTTTTATAATCGTTGCCTTCATACTCAAGTTTGAGACGTAGCGGCTGCCAAGGGGTCTGATATTCGACGCCACCAAATACCGAGGCCGGACCATGGAATGCGTCCCCCAGGTTAAATGAACCCGCTGAGTTATAGGTCTTGGGGCGCTGACAGTAGCTGTCTTTCAGTTCGCAAAATGGGTTCGACACGTTGCCGCTATTGCCCAGATAACCAAAACCCAGGCCGAGGGAGAAGTCAAAGGGCCCCCACGCTTTATTGGCGGCGAAAAATTCACTATCAAACAACCCGGTACCGCCAAAATCACGGATCCCTACCGCCACCTCGGGCAGCCAATAACCCTCCTCCCATAACCGCATCTTTACATCGATGCCTTTATCTTTATTGGTTTGAGAGCCGCTAAAGTTCGGATCGCTACTGTATTTACGGGTGCGGACATCGGTATAACGAATGGTGGCTTCCAGCCAGGGAAGTAACTGCAGATTGGCCGAATAAAAACGATATTGGTCATCGTCCCGGTAGTTCAGGCTGAACTCACCGTCCTTTGCCATGCGCGCCACAGGTGTTTGCAGTAAACCCACCCCCCCCTGATCCATTTGCGAAGGCCCCATGGGATCGGTGTAGGACGCCGCCTGGCAGGCGGTAGCCACTGACAGCGCGATGATGCTGAGTAGATATTTTTTTTTCATCAGTCAGGGATCCGGTGAGTCAGCAATGAAACAATTTTTTCGTTAATATCCTGGTAATCACTGGGCAACGCCCATGAGGAAAACCCGACGTAGATAATGCTGCCCGGCGCCACTTCATTATGCCGTCGATTCCAATACGCCACCGGCACCGTCCTGGCTTGTCCATCAGGTAGGATTAAGGTTGCATAGCTTTTGTCCGCGCCGTCCAGGTGCTGATGGGTCTCAAGGTAATCCTGCACGCTGCGGCTTACCTGGTAGGGTTGCGGACCCGCGGGCGCCACTGCGCCATAAATATGCACATTGGTGGGCCTCGCCAGCAGATAAAGACTGTAGTCGCCTTGCAGCTTGCGGTTTGCCTCGCGTTGCAGGCGGATCAGATCCGCATCTAGCGAGACAAATTGACGTCCGGTGACGCGCAAGGCGGCGATTTGGCTACGCACCTGCTGCACCGAGCCGGCAAAATCACTATCGTTATCCTGCCGTAAATCGGCTAGCAGCGCATCCAGCCGCCCCAGCAGTTGCTTCTGCTGTTCTAACTGGACCACGGTAGCCATTTTTTCCGCGATGACCGTACCCGGCCACCAGGTTTGTCCGGCTAGTTTGGGATTTAGCGTCAGTTGTTGAAGCGTGTTGATTCCTTCGATAACCACCGGCTGTGACTGACCTGGCGAATAAACCGCCACACGGCTATCCGCTGCGGCCGAGGCAATAAAACCAGCACATAAACTCACTGCAAATAAGAGTTGTTTTTTCATGGCTTATAGGGATTTAAGGTGGTGGTTTCAATCGGGAAATAACCCGGTCCGATATATTGTTCTGTTTTTCTTACGGCGCCGGTGTCTGGTTCGATCCAGAAACGATTGCGATAATGGATATTCAATTCCGCGACGCTAACATCTTCGTTTAGGACGCGATAAACGTGGGGAGCATCTAATACGGTCACCGTTTCCATCCCTGCCAGACTAAATTGGGAGGACAGGGTTGCGGTACGCAGTTTTTTGCCTTCGGTCCATGACTGAATACGAGTCCATTGCGTGCCGTTGACGATGCGCTGGGCGTGCAGTAAAGGATCGTTTTCAAGGTTCGTCACATCAAGCAGGTTATCGGGCAAACCCAGGGTTTTAATCAGGCGGCCATTACGGGTTACCAGCATCGCTTTATCGCGGGTGACCCATTTTAAATTACCGTTCTCCGCATAGGCCAAAACCAAAAATATTTGCGATCCCCCATTCACCTGGGCATATATACTGGCGTAAGGAATATCATGGACTTGCTCTGGGGTTAACTCCACATCTGGCGTACCAAATATTGCCAGCTTAAACGTTTCACCTATGCCTTGTTGCGACTGGCTGCAGGCGGCCACCAGAAAGCACACCACTAATGTTAATAAATAGCGCACGCCGTTTATCCCAAACGAAAGGAGACCAAAAAATAACCACACTTGCGTGTGGTTATCGAATAATTATTATTACTGCACCGTACTGGTGGTGGTACCGGTGGCAGGCGTAACGCCCTGCTGGCCGCCATTGTTGTTATTTTGCGAGCTAACTAACGCAACCCCAGCGATCAGCGCAACCGCGCCAACGCCGACCGCGGTGGCGGCACCGGCGCTCAGACCTGATGCCACGCCGGTATCGCCACTACTGTTACCGGTAGTGGTTGCCGGTGTGGCGGCTAACGCATAAGAACCAGTAGCCATCAACATTGCAGCTATTACAACACTAAACAGTTTATTCATATTTGTTACCTTTGATTCATGAGGATGATGACTATAAAGCAATGTAATGCTGATTTGCCTTATATAAGCATCATAAAGCAATATAATGCAATAAAATATATCTTGCATTCATCAGAAGCGGATTAGTAGAAAAAATGCGCAGGAAGTGCTCAAGGCCTTATAAACTAGAATATTTAACTGCTTTATTGACAAAAAATAACATTAACCACTATCAACGGTGTTTTTTTTACAATTATGCATAGATCGCGAAGTTCAACCCCTGCGGTAGAATCAGATAATTCCCACTACTATTTCGTGATTCCCGTTTTGCTACAATGCGTATGTCAAAAAAGGGGAATGGCGCAAAACTCGGTAAATTAAGTATTTCAAGGCGTTATTAACTATTTTTGGCCTTTTGCCTATTATTGTCGGAAATATGACATCGGCAATTTTTAAGAATAAGGCCAAATATTTACACTGGCGGCCAATCCTTTGACCGCTATATTATGCTACCGAATTAAGAGTGGCGCCAATTTTTAAAGCGGTTGATTAAACCATTGGTAGAACTATCATGGCTACCAACCTGGTCATCCGCCGCCAGCTCGGGCAGGATTCGATTAGCCAGCTGTTTGCCCAATTCGACGCCCCACTGATCGAAAGTATAGATGTTAAGGATAACCCCTTGGGTAAAGATTTTATGCTCATAGAGCGCGATAAGCGCCCCAAGGCTGAACGGGGTAATCTCACGCAGCAAAATGGAGTTGGTCGGCCGGTTGCCTTCGAACACCTTAAAGGGCGCAACGTGCTTCACCTGATCCGGGGTTTTACCCGCCGCCGCAAATTCCTCTTCAACCACCGCTAACGATTTACCAAACGCCAGGGCTTCAGTCTGGGCAAAGAAATTTGATAACAACTTGGCGTGGTGATCGCTCAGAGGATTATGGCTTATCGCCGGAGCAATAAAGTCACAGGGCACGGTTTTAGTGCCTTGGTGAATCAGCTGGTAAAAAGCATGCTGGCCGTTGGTTCCCGGCTCGCCCCAAATGATCGGCCCGGTTTGATAGGTAACCGGGTGGCCTTCGCGATCAACATATTTACCGTTGGATTCCATATTGCCCTGCTGGAAATAAGCGGCAAAGCGATGCATATATTGATCGTAAGGCAGGATGGCTTCCGTTTCCGTGCCAAAAAAATTGTTATACCAAATGCCGATCAGCGCCAGCAGCACCGGTAAATTCCGCTCAGCCGGGGTCTCTTTAAAATGGCGATCCATGGCATGGGCGCCGCTGAGCAGCTGCTCAAAATGGTCGAAGCCGACCGACAGGGCGATTGACAGGCCAATGGCCGACCATAATGAATAACGGCCGCCGACCCAATCCCAGAATTCAAACATGTTTGCGGTATCAATACCAAACTCACCCACCGCCTTGGCATTCGTCGACAAGGCCGCAAAATGCTTGGCGACATGCTTCTCATCCCCAGCGGTCGCCAGGAACCAATCGCGAGCACTATGGGCGTTGGTCATGGTCTCCTGGGTGGTGAAGGTCTTTGACGCCACCAGGAACAGCGTGGTGGCCGGATCAAGATGTTTTACCGTTTCGGCAATATGCGTGCCGTCGACATTAGAAACAAAATGCATGCGCAAATGGTTTTTAAATGGCCGCAGTGCTTCGGTAACCATATAGGGCCCCAAGTCGGAGCCGCCGATGCCGATGTTAACCACATCGGTAATGGGTTTGCCGGTATATCCTTTCCATTCACCGCCAATCACCCGTTCGCAAAAATGCTTCATTTTGGCCAAAACCGCGTTCACTTCCGGCATCACGTCCTTGCCATCGACGATAATCGGCGTGTTGGCACGGTTACGCAGAGCCACATGCAGCACTGCGCGCTGTTCGGTACGGTTGATTTTTTCGCCGGAGAACATCGCCTTAATCGCGCCATCCAGATCGCACTCTTTAGCCAGCGCCTGCAATTTTTCCAGCGTTTCGCCGGTAATGCGGTTCTTGGAAAAATCCACCAGCATCTGGTCGTCAAAGGTGGCGGAGAAGGTGGCGAACCGATTTTTATCCTGAGCGAACAGCTCGCTGATACGGACATCCTTCATCTGTTCGAAATGCTGCTGCAGCGCTTTCCAGGCCGCGGTGTGGCTAGGGTTTATATTTTTCATACGCAACGCTCTTCTAGTGAAATAAAAGCTGGGAAATAAATTAGCGGAAATTCTACGTCGTTATGCCGTCGATTGTATCGCGTTGCCCCCGACTTGCGCTGCCTTTTATTGCGATAGACCCGTTATGCTTCCCGTTCCGGGTGCGGCGGCTAAGGCTGCGTGAGGGGTGCCTTCGGGGCCACGCCTATAAACCAGATTAACAGAGTTAACCACAATTGCACTATTGTCTGGCTCCCAAGCCTTCGGATTCATCCGTTGAAATGGTGTCCTAAATAATTCGCGTTACGGGAAAACCACCGCATCTGTAGTGGTAAGTATCACGGGTATAGCGTAAAAACACGCCGCGCCATCAACTCCCCGTTGACAGCAGCATCATTACCCGCTATTTCTAGGGTTCTAGTAGCGCACCCGGTGCGTGAACCAGAAGAGGCGCGTCGCCCAGGTAGGGTTTCGGAGGAGCCGTTATCCGCTGAAAAAACCCGAGGGGGAGCAACGCCGAGAGGATGTTTGGCTAACGGGCCGACATCGTCGACCGCATGGGCTGAATCCCATGGGTTGTCACCCGCTTTTTCGCCATTAGGCGTAAGGCACGGTGGGGCGCTTCTGGGTGTATCGTAGTTTCTCTACGTCTGCTCCCCGTTATCCGCTCTTGACTCGTGCCAAATAATAACAAGTCATCAATTTGGATGACATCCTGACACGAGGCATTATACAGCATGGCTGAAATAGATTTACCCTCCCCGATTGTTGCCAAATTCGGCGGCACCAGCGTGGCCGATTTCGAGGCGATGAACCGTAGCGCCGATATTGTCCTGTCCAATCCTGACGTGCGCCTGGTGGTATTATCCGCTTCCGCCGGCGTAACCAATTTATTGGTCGCGCTAGCCGAGGGCAAGGATCCGGAGCATCGCGCGTTTCATCTCGACGAGATCCGGCGGATCCAGTATGCGATCATCGATCGCCTGGATGAAGCCTCCGTGATCCGCGAGGAGATCGACCGGATGCTCGATAATATCGCCATGCTCTCCGAAGCCGCGGGCCTGGCGACATCCCATGCGCTTACCGATGAATTGGTCAGCCATGGTGAACTCATGTCAACATTGCTGTTTGTAGAGGTTCTGCGCCAGCGCCAGGCCGAGGCGCGATGGTTTGATATTCGTAAAGTTATGCGCACCAACGATCGCTTCGGTCACGCCGAGCCGGAAATTACGACGCTTAGAGAATTGACCCAAAGTTTGCTGCTGCCGCGGTTGGGTGAGGCTCTGGTGATCACCCAGGGCTTTATCGGCAGCGAGGCCAAAGGCCGTACCACGACGTTGGGGCGGGGCGGCAGCGATTATACCGCAGCCCTGCTCGGCGAGGCGCTGAACGCCAAACGCATTGATATTTGGACCGATGTGCCCGGTATTTACACCACCGATCCGCGAGTGGTGCCCGACGCAAAACGCATTGATGAAATCAGCTTTGAAGAAGCGGCGGAAATGGCCACCTTTGGGGCGAAAATTTTGCACCCCGCGACCTTGCTGCCGGCGGTACGCAGCGATATTCCGGTTTTTGTCGGGTCGAGCAAAGACCCCCACGCCGGCGGTACCCTGGTATGTAACAAGACGCTAAATCCCCCCTTATTCCGGGCGATTGCCCTGCGCCGTCGGCAAACGCTGTTAACCCTGCACAGTCTGAATATGCTGCAGGCGCGCGGTTTTCTGGCCGAGGTGTTTAATATTTTGGCGCGCCACTATATTTCCGTCGATTTGATTACCACCTCCGAGGTCAGCGTGGCGCTGACGATGGACACCACCGGATCGACCTCCACCAGCGCCAGTTTGCTGACCACGTCGTTGCTGACCGAACTGTCATCCCTTTGCCGGGTGGAAGTGGAAGAAAATCTGGCGTTAATTGCCCTGATCGGCAATAAGCTGTCACAGGCCTGCGGCGTGGGGAAAGACGTGTTTGGGGTACTGGACTCGTTTAATATTCGCTTGATCTGCTACGGCGCCAGCAGCCACAATTTATGCCTGCTGGTTCCCGGGGCGGATGCCGAACAGGTGGTCAAAACGCTGCACGGCAATTTGTTCGGCTAGCGACCTAGAGGGGTGGCGCGGTGTTTTTATGCGGAGTATCGGCGTCATCCGCCCCCGCCTCGTCCTGGTTCAGCTCAAGAACATTGTAAGCGACGGAGCAGAACAGGGAATTGACGCGCTTCATGTCCCCAAGCAGACCGAGATGCAGGGAGCTGGTTTCCAGGCTTTGCACATTCTGTTGATGCAGGCGATCCACATGGGCGTGGGCATAGCGGCGGTCGGTGATACGAAACCGATGCTTCGCCCTGCGCAACCGGCGCGCACTGGTGATATCGCCGGACAGGAACACCGACAGGCTAAGGCGCAGGTTGGCAATCAATTGTTCGTGCAACGTATCCAGCTCTGCCAGTCCCTCGGTGGAAAATGCCCGCCGTGTCGCCAGCGACTTGGCGGCGACGTCGCCGGCCATACGCTCGATGATATCGCCCGCCTGCTCAAGATTGAGCGCCATCTCTATAATTTCCGCCCAGCGCCGTGAATCCGCTTCCTCCAGATCTTCTTTAGGCATTTGCGCTAAATAGAGTTTTATCGCGGTATAAAGCACATCCACATCATCGTCTAAACGGCGAACTTCCCGATCTTTGTTTAACTGGCCATGCATGACTTCCCGTAACAGCAGCAGCATGCTTTCCACGACGTCCCCCATACGCAGGGTTTCCCGTGAGGCATTGGCCAGCGCCAGCGCAGGCGTGTCCAAGGCGCTGGTATCCAGATGGCGCGGTCGCACGCCGAGATCGCTAATCGGCGTATCGCCAATCCATTGGGTGCACAATCGCGCCATCGGCCCGGCAAAGGGTACCAAAATCAGGCATCGGATCAGGTTATAGAACACATGGAAATAGATCACCAGTTCGGCTGCGCTGACCGGCAAACGTTCAAGCCAACCGGCTAAAAATGAAATTCCGGGTAAGACCACCAGGCAGCCGATCAGCTTAAATAGCAGGCTACCCAACGCGACGCGCTTACCTTCGGCATTTTGACCACTGGCGTTTATCATCGCCAATATGCCGCTGCCCAGATTAGCGCCAATAACCAGGCAGAGCGCGACTTTAAACGATATCACATCGGTGGCGGTCAGCGTCGCCGTCAGCAAAACCGCCGCCAGGCTGGAGTAGCTGATAATCGCAAACAGCGCGCCGGTCAGCGAATCGAGTAACACATCCCCGGTCAGGGATGAAAACAGCACCTTGACGCCACTGGCCTGGGTAATAGGCGTCGAGGCATTCACAATCAGCTCCAGCGCCAGCAAAATCAGGCCCAGGCCGATACAAACCCGACCGATTTGCCCCACACGGGATTGTTTACGGCTCAGAAACAAGCATACGCCGATGAAAATCAATAGCGGCGAGAGCCAGGATAAATCAAAGGTCAGCACGCGAGCCATCAAGGCAGTGCCGACATCAGCCCCCAGAATAATCACCAGGGCGGGCGTCAAGGCCACCAGCCCCTGGGAAACAAACGACGTCACCAGCATCGCCGTGGCGTTACTACTCTGAACCAGCGCCGTCACGCCAATGCCGGCCATAAAGGCCATGGTCTTTTTTTCTACGCTTCGGCTCAGCACTTGCCGCAGGCGGGCGCCGTAAACACGCATAATTCCGGTACGCACAATGTGAGTACCCCATACCAGCAACGCAACCGCGGACAGCAGGTGTAGCAAAGTGAACACGCCTAAAGAAACTCCCTAATGGCCAAACGGTGAAAAAAACAGTTACCAGCGCAAAACCGGCCATCCCGCCAGTTGCGCCTGCCCTAACAGGGCGTCGTCGGGGTTAACTACCTGAGGATACCCTACCAGCCGTAACAAAGGCAGGTCATTAATTGAATCTGAATAAAAGGCAGCCTCATCCAGTATACTTACCTCGGTTTCCAGCAAGCTCAACAGCCGTGTCACCTTGCCTTCGCGATAGGTTAGTATGCCACGGGTATCGCCGGTATAAGCATCAGCACAAACGTCCAATTGTATCGATAACGTCTCATCAATACCGAAGCGACGCGCAATGGGCGCCACCAGATGCTCCCCGGTGGCGGAAATCACGATCAGGCGATCGCCTTTTTGCCGATGCGCCTCGATTTGGCGGCAGGCGGCATCCCGCATCGCGGGCACGATGATCCGGTCGATAAAGGCCTCTACCTGCCGCGCGACTTCCCCAGTGGAGCGGCCAATCAAGGGTTGCAGCGTGAAAGACATATATTCCTCCATGGATAGGGTCCCTAGCTGATACTGGACCATCAATGCCCGTTCCCGCGGCACAAACTCGTCGCCGTCCACCCAGCCCAGTTCAAGCATATACCGGCCCCATAAACTGGCGGAGTCGCCATTAATCAACGTATCGTCCAAATCAAATAACGCCAGGCTCATGCCACCTCACATAAAGTCGATATATCTAACTGTAGACCAATCCGTACGCCATTTGGATGAAGATCCGCCACCGACCGGTTTAACACATCCACTAACAACTCAATCCCTTGCGCCCGCACCCGGTAGCGGATCACATTGCCTAATAGGCTATGGCTGACAATCAGCGCATCAATACCCTGGCCGGCGGGAACCAGGACGATGGATTCAGGCCGAATCGCCACCTGTCCCTGCCAGGTTCGGCCGGTCAGCGCGCCAGCTTCCCGCGCATCGAGCACATTATAACTGCCGATAAATCCCGCGGCGAATGCATCTACAGGCTGCGTATATAACATTTCGGCGCTGCCGTTTTGTACTATTTTTCCTTTGTTCATCAGCACGACCCGGTCGGATAAGGTGAGTGCCTCTTCCTGATCGTGGGTAACAAAAATAGCGGTGAGCCTGAGTTCTTGCTGAATCCGGCGGATTTGATCACGCAGATGTTTACGGATGCGAGCATCAAGAGCGGACAGGGGCTCATCAAGCAGCAGCAACCGGGGGCGGGTGACCAGCGAGCGCGCCAGCGCCACCCGTTGACACTGCCCGCCTGAAAGCTGATGTGGGTAGCGATGGGCAAATTCATTAAGTTCCACCAGCGCCAGCGCCTCGTCCACGCGCCGACGAATCTCGCTGGCCGACTGTTTTTGCATTTTCAAACCAAACGCGACGTTATCTTTTACGCTCATGTTGGGAAATAAGGCGTAACTCTGGAACACCATGCCAATGCCGCGCTGCTGGGGCGACAACGGAACCAAATCTGTCCCTTGTAAGAGAATTTGCCCGCTGTCTACCGGCGTTAGCCCCGCCAGACAACGTAACAAGGTTGACTTGCCGCAGCCACTGGGGCCCAGCAGCGTAACGAACTCACCTTCGTCCGCGCTAAAGTCGATATTCTCGAAAATCTGGGTTGCCCCATAATGTTTATTGAGTTGCTTGACCGCTAGGTAAGACATGATTACTCCTTATCCCTGCTGACGGCGTTCGCCACCAGCGTCAGCAGCAATACCACGAAAAAGTAAGAAATCACCAGCGCACTGGTGAAATGTCCGCTGCCGTTGCGGCTATTGTACAAATAGACCTGCAGGGTCTCGAAACGGTTGCCCACCAGCAGGTTGGCGAACACAAACTCGCCAATAAGGAAAGAGAACGAGAGCAATATGGCAATGGTGCAGCCCTTGCGCAGATTGGGTAATACCACCAGCAGCGCCGCGCGCCAGGTGCTGGCGCCGAGCAATTGCGCGGCGTCCATTAAATCGCGTAAATGGATGGCCTGCATATTGTTGGTAATCGCTCGATATATAAACGGCAAGGCAATGGTGAAATAACAACCGACCAAAATCCATGGCGTGCCGGTGATGGCCAGGGGACCATCAGAATAAAGCTGCAGCAATCCCACCGATGACACCACCGGCGGCACCGCAAACGGCAGCAGGATAAGTACATTCATCACGCTGTCCAACCGCGGAAAGTAATACGCGATAACAAACATCAGCGGCAATACCAGCACCACCGCGAGCGCCAAGGCGCCAAAACAAATCAATAAAGAGTGGCCGAGAGCCACCAAAAACCGCGGATCTTGCCAGAGCTGGACCATCCACTTAAAGGTAAAACCCTCAGGTAGAATGGTGGAACCCCATTGACTGGAAAAAGCGTATACCAGCGTAGCGACCAACGGTGATAACAAGATCATCAATAGCACCGTTACCACGCTGCGATGATAGAGGTTTTCAAAACGCGACATCGTAAACCTCCCTAACTCTAGGATGCCGGCACATCATGGCCGGCTCTGGGTATAGCTGTGACGCATCATCCAATGGTGGATCAACGTGATCATGACCATCAGTAGCACCAAAAACATACCCAAGGCGCTGGCCAGGTTGGGATCAAGATCCAGATCGCCGGCCACCAGGGCGGAAATGCGGATTGGGATGATATTAAAATTACCGCTGGTCAGGGCAAAAATAGTGGCATAGGCGCCCAGCGCGTTAGCCAGCAGAATCACAAAGGTCCCCATCAGCGCCGGGGCCAGAACCGGCAAGCCGATATAGCGCCAATAACGTATCTTCCCCGCCCCCAGTAAGGCAGCCGACTCTCGCCAATCCTCGCTTAAGGCGTCAAAAGCCGGATAAAGCAGTAATACTCCCAGGGGTATTTGAAAATAGGTATATAGCACCATTAAACCGGTCTTGGAATAAAGGCTGAAATCGCCGAACCAGCCGTAATGACGCAGAATAAGCGTGACGCAGCCGTTGGTGCCCAGCAGTATGACAAAGGCAAAGGCCAACGGAACACCGGTGAAGTTGCTGGTCATATTGGTAAAAGACATCACCGCGGTGCGCAACCGGGTCGCCCCCAGCTGGCGCAGTGAATAGCTGCCGATCAACGCAATCACCAGTCCGAAAATGCTGGACCAGAAGGTGATTTGCAAAGAGAAAGCGATAGCCTGGCGATAAAATGGCGACGTCAAAATTTGCCGGTAATTATCAATACCCCAGCCCTCGGCCTCACTGCTGAAACTGTAAACGGCCATCCATAGGAACGGGGCAATCTGAAAGGCGCCAAAAACCACGATAAAGGGCAGCATTATCGCAGCCGCCAGCCATTTGCCCTTCATTTGAGTAGCTCCCGGCAAAGCGGACGATCATGTTCCACCTCCAGCAGACTACACACCGTACCGCAGAGTTGTGTTTGCTTCGGCTCGGCGGCGCCCAAGCTAAAGGCATGACCAAATACAAATAGCGGCACCTGCCGCTCCTCGGGCAGAATCCCGCCGTGGCTACGATCGTCATTCATGCCGTGATCCGACGTCACCATGACTTGATATCCCTGATCTCGCCAGGAGGGTAAATAACGTGACAACAAACTGTCCGCCGTGCGCGCCGCGTTACGGTATTGCGACGAGGAGAGACCGAAGCGGTGGCCCGCGTCATCGATATTCATTGGATGGATCAGCAGGAAGTCTGGATCATAACGTTGACGCAGGCTCTCCGCATCTTCAAATAAATGGGAATCGGGATAGTGGTCCGCATGGTAAAAATGACCGTACTGAATGACGGCATCAGGCTCTAGGGTATGCCGGTCTCGTACCGCGTCAAATGGCGCGCGGTTATAGAGCTCGCTGACCCAGTGATAGGCCGCCGCCGCGGTGGTCAATCCCGCGGCCCTGGCATAATGAAAGATGCTGCGATAATGGGACTGTCGCACTACATCATTATGCACTATGCCGCTTTCCACCGGCGGGATGCCGGTCAGAATGCATTCATACAGCGGCCGCGATAACGACGGCAGTTCGCACTCCAGCGAATAAAGGCATCCATGCCCAGCCGCGCACTCCCCATGCAGATACCCCATGGTCTCGTAAGCTACCTGATAATTTAATCCGTCTAATATCACCAATAGGGTTTTCATCTGGATGCCTCTACTGCTGCATGGCCATCATGACGCTTTCCTGCCACAGACGCGGTAATTCTTTAGCACTTTTGTCCCAAGCCAGGGGATCGGCGATAGGGTGGGCATTTTTATACTCGCCGATAGGCAGCAATTTAGCTTTAACGTCATCCGGCAGCTGAATCTTCGCTACCCGGATCGGACGTGCGTAGCCTCTGGCTAAATTGATTTGTCCGGCGTCGGAGAAGATATACTCACGCGCGAATTTTGCCGCGTTCGGATGTTTTGCATACTTATTGATGATAGTGGTATAGCCGGAGGTAATGGTGCCATCGGACGGGATTAAGACTTCAAAACGGGTCTTATCAATGGTATCACGGTAATTCAGGCCGTTGAAATCCCAAACAATCCCAACATCGACCTCGCCTTTTTCCAGCGTGGCGATGGTCGGGTTATTCAACCCCAGACGGCCGGCCTTGGCGAGCTTGGCGAAGAAATCCAATCCGGGTTTGAGATTTTTTTCATTCCCACCCATGGCGTAAGTGGCCGCCAGCACGCCATTAGCCGCCTGTGCCGCCGTGCCGACATCACCTACGCTGACCTTATAGTCACCTTTGAGCAGATCAGCCCAGCTATGGGGCACTTGTTTGACAGTCTGTTTATTAACAATAAACGCGATGGTACCGGTGTAGGCCAGGGCCCAATTACCTTCCTTGTCCTTTGCCCACGCGGGGATTTGGTCCCAGGTGCTGGGTTTATAGGGCTGGGCGACGCCCTTTTGCACCGCCAATGGGCCAAATGACGCCCCTACATCACCAATATCCGCACTGGCATTATTTTTCTCCGCCAGAAACTTGGCGATTTCCTGCGCCGAGCTCATATCGGTATCGCTGTGCTTGAGTCCATATTTACTGGCCAGATCGGCCCATGTATCTTTCCAATTTGCCCAGCTGTCTGGCATACCTACGCTATTGACTTCGCCTTCCTGGCGCGCCGCTTTCTCGAGTGCTGATAAATCCGTAGGTGCCGCGTAGCCGGTTTGGCTGGCTAGCAAAATGGCGGTGGTTAACACAGAAGCGAACAGAAGTTTCATAGACGATGCTCCGGATGATA
>JAATGH010000481.1 GCA_015654745.1 Enterobacterales bacterium | reverse complement strand
GGCGGCCAGCGCCAGCGGGTGGCGATTGGCCGCGCCATTATCCGTAAGCCGCGCATTTTCCTGTTTGATGAACCCTTATCCAATCTGGATGCGGAGCTGCGCCTGCAAATGCGCATTGAGATCGCCCGCCTGCATGAAACCTTGGGCAATACCATGATTTACGTTACCCATGATCAGCTTGAAGCCATGACCTTGGCCGACCGAATCGTGGTGTTGCGCCAGGGACGCATTGAGCAGGTGGGTACGCCGCTCGATCTTTACCACAATCCGGATAATCGCTTTGTCGCCGGGTTTATTGGCTCGCCTAAAATCAATTTTATTCCGGCGATCGTCACCGGCGGCCAGCGGGGCAGTGTCGATTTGGCGGTGCCGGAGCTGGGGCTGGAAAGGCTGGTGGTGGCGGTGGACAGCGAGCTGGAGCCTGGGCGGGAGGTGGAACTGGGGATTCGGCCGGAGCACTTCCTGGCGGCGGGTGATTCACCGGTCCGGTTTAGCGGAATATTGTCGTTTGCCGAACGCTTGGGGCATACCAACTATCTGTATTTGAATACCGGGCGTGAGGCGCCGTTGGTCATAGAGCAACGGGCGTTCAGCTCGCTTGATCATGGCGAGAGCATTACCCTCGGTATCGACCCCGCCACCTGCCTGTTGTTTAGCATGGACGGCGCGCGCATCCGCTGACGCGGCAATACTTATTCCTCGTCCGCGCAAGCGGCGATGGCGTCTATCAGGCCGTTGACCGCGAAACCCGCCGCACCCAGCGCCCACATACGACTGGAATCGGTAAGGTAGCGTAGCGGGATCACCTGCGGCGTCAGCTTTAGCCGGTACTGCTGGAAATGGGTCATGATCTGATCGAGCAGGATGCGTGAGGCCATCTGCGGTTCCATGGCCAGGTAGACGACATCCGGATCGAAAGCGATGGAGAGATTGGCCAGCGACATACCAATATGCCGCCCGGCGGTGGTGAGGATCTCCACCACCTGCGGCGACGGCCAGCCATCCACCTCCAGCAGGCTTTGCGGTGGGCCGTTGTCCGGCAGCGTGGCGGCGATGCTCGCCAAGAGCGCCTTTGATGACGCCACGTCCTCCAGCATTGCCGCCGAGCCGTCGCCGACCAGGGCATTACCGATTTCACCGGCGTTGCCGTGACGGCCGCGATATAACTGACGTTCCAGAATAATGCCCGCGCCGATGCCCTTGCCGTAGGTGGCGATGATCGCCGATTGGGCGTCGCCCAACTGGCCGAATACCATCGACGCCAGTGCCATGGCGTTGGCGTCGTTTTCAATATAGACCGGTATGCCAAAGCGCTCCGCCAGCATGCCGGCGATGGGAATATGGCTCCAGTTCAGCACCTTGGACCAGATACAGACCCCGCTTTGTGGATCGACAATGCCTGAAATCGCCAGCCCTATGGCGCCGACTTTGTTGGCTTCCACCGACTTAAGGAATTTAGCCAGCGCGTCGCCAAGCTGTTTGGGCGACAACGCTCCGGTGGGCATCTGCTGCTCGCCAATAAGCTTACCCACCAGATCGGTCATAACGATCAGGTTGCGCTCGGCGTTGAGCTGGACCCCCACCACGGATGCGAAGCCCGGATCGATTCCCAGCAGAATTTTCGGCCGGCCCATGGATTCGCGCCGCAGACCGAGCTCATGGATAATGCCCGTGGACAGTAATCGATTAGTGGCCTGTGACACCGTTGACATGCTCAGGCCGCTGCGCACCTTAAGATCGGATTGACTTATCGGCGAATGCTCAACGATCAGGCGTAAAATGCGTGGAGAAACGGTCGGTGCGCTCATGGCTTGTGGGTCATTATCCTTATGGTGATGGCAACGGTTGGGCCGGCTTCGTCGGCGCGGCGGGCGCGGTCCCCGTCGTGTCGACGCCGGCCAGGCGCAACGCGCCATCAAGGGCGTCGCCCGCCGGTTGGACAATATACTCGTTCCAACGGCTATTTAACCAGGGCAATATCGGCTGCGCGATGCCCCCCATCAGAGCAATATGCGGCGCCCCGGCGGCTACCAGGCAGGCCAGTATCAATTCGATTTCCCGCGCCAGCACGCCAACCAGCGCCACACCCTGGGCATCGCCATCGGCGGCATAAGCAAAAATACGTGGCGAGAACGCGGCCCAATCATGGGCGTGGGCCGACTGTGTCCATACCAGTAAATCCTCCGGCGAATGGTTGAAATCCGCCAGCAAAGATTCGGTCAACGGGCTAACCGGCACTATGCCCTCATGGGCCTGCAGCGCCAGTCGCAACGCATGCCGGCCGAGAATTGCGCCGGAGCCCTGATCGCCCAGTCCAAATCCCCAACCCCCGAAAGAGTGAAAGGCATGGCCGTCAAAGGATGTCGCCTGGCTACCGGTGCCGACAATCAGCACCGCGCCGGGCCGGCCGCCGTGGGCGCCCAGGCAGGCAATTTCCACGTCGGAAGCGATTTTGCGATCGGCAAACGGCATCTGCCAGCGCTCCGCCCGTTGCCGCGCGCGCTGTACATTGGCGCCGGCCAGGCCGAATCCGGCCCAGGCCGTCGCCTGGGCGGCCACAGGGAGCCCCGCCTGATGAAACGCCTGTTCCACCAGCGCCAGCGCGGTGGACATGGCGCCGTCGGTATCGCTAAAGATATTGGCCGGTCCGCCGCGGCATTCCGCCAGTTGCCGGCCAACGCCGTCGATCAGACGCACGCGGCAATGGGTCCCGCCGCCGTCAATACCTACTAAAAAATTGGGTTGCAAAGTCTCCTCCTACAGGCCCGCGATAGCACACTATCGCAATTAGGGACTCTGTCGATCGCATGTCGAGCGGAAAAGATAGGGGAAAAAAACATAAATCGCAATAATGAAAAAAAGTTGTTATAGCGAAAATTTTATTATTTCTTACTTATCATGAAATTATACCTAATCATCATTTTTGCATATTGGTTAATAATTGACATTACTTTTGTAATCGTAATAAGTTCATTGTCAGGCAAAGGTCTTTTATCAACAGCTTCCTTTAGAGCGGGCAGGGGCAACTCACATGAAAGCAGGCATTGTCGGACTAGGTTTTCGCATGGCCCACGTAGCGAAAGAATTTAAACAAGCCGATGCTGATTTTACCATCGTCGGTTATGCCGACCCGGCGCCGGCCGGGTTGGAAACGTTGACGGAATTTGGCATCGGCGCAGGAACGGCTTACGAGCGGCTTGACGATCTGTTGGCCGGCGGCGGCATGGATTTGCTGATGGTCGGTTCACCGAATTATCTGCATCTGGAGCATATCCGCGCCGGGCTGGCCGCAGGTCTGACGGTATTTACCGAAAAGCCGGTCGTCATTGACGAAGAGCAAACCATGGCCCTGGCGGAGTTGGTGCGGCAGTACGGCAGCGATCGCATTATTGTCGGGCTGGTATTGCGTTATTCACCACTCTATGTGGATTTACTCCAGGCCCAGGCGCAACATCAACTGGGCGAGATTACCTCCATTGAGGCTTGTGAACATATACCGCCTTGGCACGGCGCATTTTTTATGCGCGACTGGCGGCGCTACGAGCGTTTTGCCGGTGCCTATATCCTGGAAAAATGCTGCCACGATCTGGACTTATATCAGGGACTGGTCGGGGCGCGCGCCGTCCGAGTGGCCAGCTTCGGCGGCCGCAAATCCTTTACCGCCGGCCATGAACCCCATGGGCTGGAATTCAATGCCGAAGCCGAAGTGTATCACCGTAAACCGAGCGGTTGGCACAGCACGGATAAGGTGTTTACCAGCGACGCGGATATTGTCGATTATCAGACCGCGATCGTTGAGTATGCCACCGGCGCGACGCTCTCTTTTCACGCTAATCTCAACGTGCCCGATCACTTCCGTCGTTTTTGCGTGATCGGCAGCGACGGCATGGCGGAAGGCGATTTCGTCCGCAATTTTTTCCGGGTCCATGACGCGCGCAGCGGCGCGGCGCTTACCGATAAATCCTACGAAGGGCATGGCGACGCCGGCCACTATGGCGCCGATACCCATATGGCCCAGGGCGTCGTTGATCACCTGTTGCACGGCGTGCCGCTGAAAGTCTCCATCATTGATGCGCTTGAAGCGGGTTTGACCGCTATCAAAATTGATGAGGCGCGAAAAAAAGGTTGCCTGCTCGACCTAACGGCAAGCTGGCAACGTTTCGATCGCCAATTGGGACGCCTTGCTTGACGCTACTATCCCCACGCTCACGGCGGCCTCATCGGCTGCCGGTTTGCGCCGGGTGACGCCGGGTTTTTCCAAGGTCCGTATTACCTGTTCTTGCCCCCTAGCGTGATTTTCCCTTCATCTATCCCTCAGTCTTTAAGACTATACTTATCGTTATCGAGCTATCGGCAGGCGGGTGAGCCCGACGTGTTTACCCAGGTAAGCGGGGGGTGAATGAAAACCGCCAATGCCCGGCAGCGTGAAAGATGACGGGTATATACTGCCGCATGCCGTGCGAAATACGATGCGTACTGATAGACTGTTTAACAACTATGCGACTGCGGTTTCAGTCCGGCTGACGGCGAAAACCGATCATGTCCGGTCTCGACAAGGTCGATATCCGGCGGATAACTTACTCAATGATGGCGGATCAATGAATTTAGTCTCTCAAGTTGCAGAACAGCGGAAAATATTGGAAAACGCCGTCGCGCAGGCATTGGAACTGGCTCGCGCTGGTTCCGACGCGGCGGAAGTGGCGGTGACCAAAACCACCGGCATCGGCGTCAGCACACGCTATGGCGAAGTGGAAAATGTCGAATTCAACAGCGATGGCGCGCTGGGTATTACCGTCTATTATCAACAGCGCAAAGGCAGTGCGTCCTCTACGGATCTCAGCCCTGACGCCATTGCCCGTACCGTCGGTGCGGCGCTGGATATCGCCCGCTTTACCTCACCAGACCCTTATGCGGGTCCTGCGGATAAAGCGTTACTGGCATTCGATCCGCCCGAACTGGATCTGTTCCATCCGGCGGAACTGGATGCCGAACGGGGCGCTGAGCTGGCTTCCCGGGCTGAACAGGCTGCGCTAAAAGCGGATAAGCGGATCACCAATACCGAAGGCGGCAGTTTTAACAGCCACTACAGCACCAAGGTATACGGTAACAGTCACGGTATGCTGGCCAGCTATAATAGCAGTCGTCATTCCCTCTCCAGCAGCGTCATCGCCGAAAGCGGCGGCAATATGGAGCGTAACTACGCCTATACCATCGGCCGGGCATTCAGCGATCTGCGGACCCCGGAATGGGTAGGCGAGGAGTGCGCGCGGCGTACCCTGGCACATTTGAACCCGCGTAAAATCGCCACCATGCAGGTGCCGGTGCTTTTTGCCGCCGAGGTGGCTACCGGTCTGTTTGGCCATTTGGTTGGCGCCATTAGCGGCGGCAGCGTTTATCGTAAATCCACTTTTTTGCTCGACGACCTGGGTAAACCGATCTTACCGGATTGGCTGACGATTGATGAGCGTCCTCATTTACTTAAAGGCCTGGCATCATCGCCTTTTGATAGTGAAGGCGTCCGCACCCTGGATCGGGCCATCGTCAAGGACGGCATACTGCAAACCTGGCTGCTCAGCAGCTATGCGGCGCGTAAGTTGGGCATGACCAGTACCGGTCATGCCGGCGGCATTCATAACTGGCGTATCGCCGGCCAGGGGCTGGATTTTGCGGGCTTGATCAAAAAAATGGATCGCGGGCTGGTGGTAACCGAGCTGATGGGGCAAGGTGTCAGCGCCATTACCGGCGATTACTCCCGCGGCGCCGCAGGCTTTTGGGTTGAAAACGGCGAGATACAATATCCGGTGAGTGAAATCACCATCGCCGGCAATCTAAGGGATATGTGGCGTAATATCGTTTCCGTCGGTGATGATATAGAAACCCGCAGCAATATACAGTGCGGGTCGGTTTTATTGCCTGAAATGAAAATTGCCGGTATTTAACCCAATACATACAGGAAGTTACAGCATGAAAATAAAAATAATCACGATGTTGTCGTTGACCCTTTTGATGAGCAGTCCCCTAACCGTATTAGCCCGCGATCTCGGTGCGGACATGGATATCCTCGCGGCCAATTCCAGTACCCTGTTAAAGAGTGATAATGTCGATACGGTGAAAAAAGCCCTGGCGGATATGCACGAAGCGGCGCTGGACGCCCGCAAGGCGACACCGCCCAAGCTCAAAGGACAGCCGGCCGATAGCCCGCAAATGAAAGATTATCGCCAGGGGATGACCAACCTGATCGGCCAGATCGAACAGGCCCAGGCGCTGGCGGCAAAAGGTGATATGCAGCAGGTGAAGGTCGTGGCGAAGCAGTTTAAGCAGACCCGCGAAGAAAACCACGCTAAATTCCGTTAACCGCCTCCGGCGGCGTGCCCCAGGCGCTTACGCAGGTAAACGTCTGGGGTGAGCGGGTATGGTCAACGCCCCGTAACGTGGATGACGACGGGAATCTCAGGCTGCCGTTAGCGGCCAGTCCTGTAACGCCGCGGAAATCAACAGCATGCCGGTCCAGGCATGAAATGGCCGCGCATCGCGCCCGGCATACCTCTTCTGGTGTAGATGCATCAATAGACGACTAAACAAATCGGCGTGGTCCATAATCAAGGAGATCCGGGGCGAATCCATTTTGACCAACAGCAGTTTGGCTACTTTGCGATCGGTTAGGAAATAAGCATTATTTATTTCATTTATCTCTGGCCGGCTTATCAAATAGCCAACTTCATCCGGCGTCAAGTTTCCCGCCAATAGGCGTTTGGTCAGGGTGGTAAAATCCTCTCCACCACCCGGTTTAGCCGTTTTCATGGCGGTGCCGGGGCGACTAATGCTGGGGACATTGCCCACGACGGCGTGATCATGCCGGTACGCTATCTCCCCGCAGGCAAAACGGCAAAAATGGGCATCAGCATGCGCCGTATTGGTGGTCGACGACTGCTCATATCGGCTATTGATCCATACCTGTTTAAGCGGGTCCCGTTTGGTGATGGCCAATAGCCGATTTGTTTGCTTAAACGGCACAAATTGCAGCCGGCTGTAATTATCCATGGTCAGGTTTTGTAATATGGTGACCATCTTTTTCATACGTTGATTAAGTAAGTGCACAGCGTTTTTTTTTATTTTGATGGCGGCATTGCTTAGCTGTAACGATGAATAAAAGGTGGGATAAAACACCACCAAATCCTCCAGATTATCAGCGCCAAGGAGATCCTCAAGCAGGCGTGTCGCATCGGCGATCGCCTGTTTTACGTCGCTGGCGATAGGTAAGTCCCGGTTAAAAAGCGGCGGGCCGTTAAATAATTGGTTGAGTCCCGATATTGCCGTGGTGGGCGGATCTATTGTCGCGTTAAGTGAATTTTCATTGGGGTTTAATAAATATTTATAGCTATTTTTGTTGAAGGCCACTTTGAATTGGTGCTGCCCTTTAGAGCCTAATAAGTAAATATTATTACCGTAAATTTTGCTGATTTTAATATAATCGCCATCCGTTTTTAAAAAAGTATGGCCATGTACATCATGAGAAAGCCCCTTGCTATTAATGGGGCCAGGCGATTCCACGTAACAGCGTAAATATGGTAAATTTTCACGGATATGCTGATAAAGTCGCACCGAAATAAACCTGTAACAATCCATCGGGGTTTCTTTTTTATTACGCCGGCTGTTAAACAATTCGGCCATGTAACCAAAGCGCCAATGCTCCGCCGACTGTTCTCTGGTCAGATAGACCGGATAACCGGCCCGGTTTGCCCGATTGATATCATAGATTTCATAAAATTTATGATGTTCATTGTATCTTACCGGTACGATTGCATGGTGCATGTGGATAGCCAGTACCTGCGCTTTATGCTGACCATTTTTCAACGTCAGGCTGATATGGAAATAGTGGGGATATTTTCCGGGCGGGGCTGCCGTTTCAGGTCTCACCTGGCGGTACGCGGCGGGCGCTAGCGCAAGTTTATCGATAACGCGCCGTTCCGGCGGCGAGGCGGGCGGCATCGTGCGCCAATAGGTCAATGCCTGGCTGACGTTGTGCAAATGGTGGATGATATCCTGGCGGGTTAACCTAGGTTGACGCAGGTGATCTCCCCGCAGGCTTGCGACGATGTCGCGCACGACCGCGCCAAGCAGGGCAAACGCGCAATCAGCCACGCCGTGCCGCGGCGCGCAAGCGGGGCTCATAACGGCTGAATTCGCATTGGGAACACCGCCGGACGCCGGCGGCGCCTTAACGTAGGGCACCCGTTGCCGGGCGAACAGGTCATCACCGCCGGCGGTGTCCATTTTGCCGGTTGAACGTAATGTCTCCCGCGCGGAACGGGTTAACCATGCGGCATCCCCGCCGGCGCGCGCGCGTTGCCGGTGGGCAATAACCTCATGCCACGGCAGCGTTAGCGCCGTATTATCCTGAAAAATATGCTCGGCGTAGGTTTTGATATGGGTTAACCAGCGATCCACACCCCACTTGCCGAATATCGTTGGACCGTCCATTCGCTCGTTTAAGGCAAAATGCGCGGCGATCTCCTCACGCCCGGCCTTATCGGCGCACCGATCGATTATCCATTGTCTTAACGCGTGCTTATCGCCAAATACCCAAAAATGCCGATTGGCCTTGGGTAAATAAAGGATCAGGGTACCCGCGTCCTTAAGCCGCATGACCATCATATCGGTCGCCTGGTAGCCGTTGATATCAAACAAATGCAGCGTCGCCGGGGCGGCATGTCCGGTGTGCAAACCCAGCTGGTGCAGGATAACGGCGGTTTCCCGCATTGCCAGGTGACGTTGCTCGGCGCGGAGCTGGGTCAAGATATTCATGATATTGGCCAGACAATGGAGATGATGACAATGCCGCCAATAGTGCTCCACAGCATGGAGATAGGCGTTAACTTCATCCAGACGATCGGCATTGGACCGCCAGCCGGAGGGGGCAATGGCCGGGTAGGCGTCCACCAGATAGTGGTTAAGCGCCTCGATGCCATAGGCGTCCGATGCCACCCCCTGCGCGTCGCCGTCCGTTGGTTTGGGAATAACATGTCTTTTTGCCGCGCTGATGGCCGGTCCGGACCCGGCCTGGCTACCTTCCGGTGCGGCCTGGGCCAACGGCAGGAGGGAGTAGCCGAATCCCAGCGAGGGCCATGGCAGCGCGCGGGCGGCGGCAATAGCGTCGGGTAGCAGATTGGCCAGGCTATTCTGGCCGCAAGGCCGTACATTCCCGCCGGTTGGCCTGGCAAGGCGGCTGACTGAGGGGGACGTGCCTTCGCTTATCCGGCTGATACCATAATAGCGCTCGGCGAGACGCTCCACGTGCTGCTGATTATTATCCATTTGTCTGGCCCAGGATCGGGCCAGGAAGCGTGCCCTTACCTGACGCTCTTTTTCCATCGGGCCAAGTGCCAACCGGCCAAACCCATCGGTGGCCTGGGCGGGCTGTTCCGTCGTTCCGAGCGTGCTTAATTGCCAAAAGAGGCAGATCCGGGTGAAAAGCTCCGCCAGCATCGGCGGCAGTCTTAAATAGCGCCGCTGTGGCGGGCGCTGGGGGGCGTGTTGACAATAATAATGGCCGGTCAGCGCCAGGATCCCCAGCAAAAGGTAGCCATTGAGCTTGGCATCTTCCCCTTCTGCCGACGTCCATTCCTCAATGAGGGAAACGGTTAAATATTTATCGAGCCACTGCTTAATCTGATCCGCCAACAGCGTTAAACGATCGGCCTGGGAAGAAATAGCGCTGATGAAAAGCGGTAGGCTGGTGACCAACGCCGTACCCAGACTTGCTTTGCCGGTAATCGCGCGATAAATTTCCCACGATGAATTCAATACCGACAGGGGAATACCCCAGCCCATATTAAATACCATTCGATTGCTGAATCGGCTGGCTTCATAAGCAAGGGTGATTTTCACTAGCTGATATAATAATCGGCTAACATCTTCTTGCAGCGAAATAGCACTCGGCACGTAAGCTTGATCTCTTTCAATGCAATCATGAAATTCATCGGTTGGCCATTCTATCCTTTCTTCACAATCATAAAAAACCTCATTCTCATGAGTTATTTCAATATCATTTTTTTGTATATTACCGGATGTGATCTTCATTTGTAATCCTTGTTGTTATTGCTTTTTTTAACATGTTAATAAAAACGATAAGAGGGGCTGTTATATTAATTAAAAAGTTTTGTGGCCCGTTAACCTTATAATCAGCGAGCCGATGTGGGCAATATATCATTCAGCGCGGTTAATACGTTTTTTCCACGGCGGTTGATGTTGACAAATTTAATAAACGGATAATATATCTGCGCTGAAACGGCCATCTAACTACAGGCCAGTCCGCTGTTCACGCGCGTCCCAACCGCTGATGCCAAACCGCCACCGCGTCAGCACACATCATCGTTTAAACTTATGTCATAGTACGATCAGCACGCTTAGGTAATAGGTTCGCCGCGGGGGCCTGATCGGCCGCAACCGAGGAAGCGTCGCCTGTGCCGTTTTTTTTAACCTGGAATGCGATAATAAATTAAATAAGTTATGCTTATGATTGTTTTTTAGAATAATATCTCTTCTTATCACTTATAAATAATGTTATTCACTGCAATCTGGCGTATAGGTAGCGAATGTATGTGCCATGGAGCGATTATGCGAATCAGATCGCTTATCCTCGAATTATTTCCGTTTCAAAGTGGAAATATAACGGCTAGAAACTCATCTATACAAAAGCTAGGGTAAATCATCGCGAGAGCGGGTTGGAATAGTCGCGTTTAACCAGGCTAAAGCCGTGTTTTATTTTGGACGACGTAGGAGTTTATAGTGGGCGATAAAGCCGTATCCCCAACCGAAGAAGATCGTCGCGCCGTATTATCAGCGACCCTGTCCGAAAAAGTGTTGTCGGCGATCATGGTGATGCTTAAAGCTCGGCACATCGAGGTTAACCAGGTGCAGGAGCAAATGCTGAACTCACATGTCCGGGCCATGGTGATGCGTTCGCTAACCGGGGAGCCGTTGCCGGAAGTGGATATCAGCTTATTTGATGAAATTTCGGCGGATTCGATGGTAATGGCAAAAGAAGTGGTGAATTTACTGGTTAATTTGCCGATTGAGGAAGCCTATTTATTATCGGTGCATTTCGAAGTCGCCAAAGATAACAACCGTTAACGACATTGGAGAGACATCATGGCACAAGTCAAGGTAGCAATTGGCGATAGATTGGGCAAAGGACAAAAAGTGGCGCAAGGCGTCGAAGCCGCCGGTGGAAAGGCTATCGTGGTTCCCGGCATGGCGGCGGATATGAAGCTTGGCGATGTAATGAACAGTGAACAAGTGGATTTCGGCATCTCGTTTTGCGGCAGCGGTGGCGCCGGTGCGATTACGGCACAAAATAAATACGGTTATAAAGCCAAATACGGTATGCGTTCTATCGAAGAAGGCGTTACCGCTATTCAGGAAGGATGCAAAGTTCTAGGCTTCGGTTTTATGGACAAAGAAGAACTGGGCCAGAAATTAGTAGAGACGTGGTTAAAGAAATATGGCAATGACTGATGAAACAGCAATCGGTTTTAACCGTCCAGGTGGCGGGCAAAGGTGAAACCAAAAATGGGGCCTTTGCCGCCGCGTTAAGTCAGGTGCAATCCGTGGTGATGAAATCAACCGGCTATGTTTTATTACGCATTGAACCGGAGGAAGTGAAAATCATTAAAGCGGAGGAACACACTATCACCGAGAAATTTCTTTTTTTCTTTCTGCCTCGGGAAAAAAAGAGCTACAGCGTTGTGTTGGATATTACCGTCAGTATCACCATGATTGATACCGAAAAGGTTCCATTTACCCTGCGTTGATCCGTAGGTAATAATGAAAGGATAATCCGATGTTTCTTATAATCTTAATAAAATCGCTCATTATCGGCGGATTTGTCGGCTTTGGCGTAGGCGCCGGCGCGGCACGCATGTTCCATGCGCCCACCATCCAGGGCATGGGCGCGTTTCGTACCTTGGGCGAGTTGAATTCCTGCGAGGGCGATCCCGCCTCTCATTTCTCTTTCGGGCTAGGATTTTTCTTCAATGCTTGGGCTTCCTCGGTCGCCGCCGGGTCTTTTACTCAGGATGTTGATCACCGCATTATTCCGCATTGGGGCGCCGCGGCGTTGATGATCAAAAATCGTCAGCTTAGCGAGACCATGCACGATCCGAAACGCATGGCCATCGCCTGTAGCATCATCGGGATGCTGGTGGTGGCGTTTTTAAATTCCACCGCTTCCGCCGTACCAGCCGCGCTACAGGTCACCGCGGTTAAGGTACTGGTGCCCGCCGCCAATATTTTGGTCAATACCGTAATGCCGGTTATTTTTTGGCTGGCGGCCATCGATGCCGGCAAGCGCTCCGGTTTTTGGGCCACGATTTTTGGCGGGCTGGCGCAGCTTATCATGGGCAATGCCGTGCCTGGACTGGTGTTAGGCATTTTGATTGGTAAAGGGGTGGAAGAGGGTGGCTGGAACAAAATTACCGGCATCATGATGGCGGCGATCGTCGCCCTGTTTGTCCTGAGCGGTTTCTTCCGCGGTTTTGATATGAAAACCTTGCAGTCCTTTAGCCTGGGCGTTCCCGTCTGGCTGGACTCTATCCATAACACCCTGAGCGGTAAATAACTTTCCGAGGAGCCAGATAATGGAAGCAACAAAACGCGGCTTTTGGTATGCCGACTGGTCGTTCCCGATTTTTGTCGGCATTCTGTCCGCCGGAATTTTTGCCGGTACCCATATGTATTACCTGTATGGTATTGGTGCATTCAATGAAGTGGCGTTTGTCGCCATGCTGCGTACCGGCATCAATACCGGCGTTTATGGCGCGGTAGCCGCTTTCGGCGCCAGTTTTCTGTTTGCGCGCATCATTGAAGGCTCGCTGGTGGGGATATTGGATATTGGCGGGGCGCTGCAGACCGGCGTTGGTTTGGGTGTGCCGGCTTTGTTGCTCGGCGCCGGCATCGTTTTTCCTCTGCAAAATTTTGTCGCCTCCCTGGCCACCGGCATGGTGCTGGGTATAGCGATTGGCGGCCTGATTATCCTGGCGCGCAAATTCACCATCAATCAAACCAGCTCCACCTATGGCGCGGATGTCATGATGGGCGCCGGTAACGCCTCCGGGCGTTTTCTGGGGCCGTTGATCATTTTGTCCGCCATTACCGCCTCTATTCCCATCGGCCTGGGTTCGCTGGCCGGGGCGCTGTTATTTTACCTCTGGCATAAACCCATTACCGGCGGCGCCATTCTCGGTGCGATGCTGCTGGGCGCGTTGTTCCCGGTGGCAATCGGCTAGGATTGCCGCGCCAACCGTGCAAGATCCCGCATTAATACTAGGCCGCCTCTTCCGGGGCGGTGAGCAGGGAACGTCAGGAGAAATTATGACAACCCTATATGATGTTGTTATCAAGCAAGCAAAACGATTGGACGATACGCTTATCGATATCGCCATCCAGGATGGCCGCATTGCCGCGATCGGTGCGCTGTCGTCCCCGGCCCGGCGTGAAATCAACCTCGCCGGCGGCTGTTATGTCAGCGCCGGCTGGATCGATTCCCACGTTCACTGTTATCCCGCCTCGCCCATCTATCATGATGAACCGGATCGGGTGGGCGTGGCCGGCGGCGTGACGTCGGTCGTGGATGCCGGCAGCACCGGCGCCGACCATATTGATGATTTTTACCAACTGACCCGCGCGGCGAAAACCCGGGTCTTCGCCCTGTTGAATATTGCCCGCACCGGCATCGTTACCCAGGACGAACTGGCCGATATGTCGCGTATCGACATGGCGTTGGCCAGTGCGGCCATTGCCCGCCATCCGGACTTTATCGTGGGTCTTAAGGCGCGTATTAGCAGCAGCGTCGTGGGCGCCAACGGGATTAAACCATTGGAACAGGCCAAGGCGATGCAGCAGGCCAATGGCGACCTGCCGCTAATGGTACATATTGGCAATAATCCGCCGGATCTGGGGGCCATTGCCGAATTGCTCACCGACGGCGACATCATTACCCACTGCTACAACGGTAAGCCCAATCGTATCCTGACGCCGGCGGGTGAACTGCGCGCGTCGGTGCGGCGCGCATTGCAGCGCGGAGTGCGCCTGGATATTGGCCACGGTACCGCGAGCTTTAGCTTTGAGGTGGCCAGGCTGGCCATCGCCCAGGGTATTTTCCCCAATACCATCAGTTCGGATATCTACTGTCGTAACCGCATTGATGGACCGGTGCATAGCCTGGCGGCGGTGATGTCAAAATTTCTGACCCTCGGTATGACGCCACGCCAGATTATTGATTGTGTCACCGTCCATGCCGCGACCGCGCTGCGATTAACGCAAAAAGGGCGCTTGGAGCCCGGCGGTGACGCCGATTTAACCTTTTTTGATCTTAGCTCTGGGCCCTGTGTTTTTACGGATGCGCAGGGTGAGTCGGTCGAAGGGGAACAGCGGTTCGTTCCCTTGGCCGCAATGGTGGGCGGCGAATGTCTGTTAACAGACGAAGGAACATTATCCCATGTCTTCAATTTATGAAAAATATCAGCTTAAACAAGTAATTAACGCATCGGGCCGTATGACGATCCTAGGCGTGTCCACACCCCGTAGCGATGTGGTCGACGCCGTTAACCTTGGCCTTAACCATTTTTTCGAAATCAAGGAATTGGTGGATAAAACCGGCGAATATCTGGCCGGTTTATTGGGTGTCGAGAGCGCGGTGGTGGTATCCTG
>JAATGH010000134.1 GCA_015654745.1 Enterobacterales bacterium | reverse complement strand
TACGCGGCATCAGCAGGAAATACAGGCCGATGCCGATGACCAGCAGCGGGAGGACCTGACGCAGCAAACCAGCCTGCAGATGCTGAATCAGGATAGCGCCGGTCATGGAGCCGATAAACGTCATGGCGATGGTGAGTTTTTGCCCGCCGAGATCCACCGCCCGTCGGCGAATAAAGTAGAGGCTGGCGGAAAAAGAGCCGCCCACCGATTGAAGTTTGTTGGTGCCCAGCGCTTGAGCAGGCGGTAATCCCGCCGCCAGCAGCACCGGCACGGTAATCAAACCGCCGCCGCCGGCAATGGAATCAATAAACCCGGCAAAGATTGCCACGCCGAACAGCAGTAGCAATACCGGGGGTGAAACCGCTAACCAATCCATGTTTTATCCGTGACTATTTTGACTGGCCGTGCCCGGCCGCCCATCCGCCTACTGTTTACATAAAGCTGCGCAGGTCACGCCTTTTCAGTCAGCCACCAGATGATTATCCAGCAGTGCATGGCACGACGGCGGCAGCGGCGGCGGCGCCTTTTTCACCGGCGGCTTGCCGGGTTTGGGCGGCAGGAACCAGCTGTCCAATTCGGCGCCGCAACCGTCGCCCGCCGGCGGCGGAGCCTGATCCCGGCACTCCCGGCTATCGGCGGGACAGCGCAGGCGCACATGCATATGGGCACGGTGACCGAACCACGGCCGCACCTTGTTCAGCCAGGCGCGATCCGGCCCGGCGACGCGGCACAGCTGCTTTTTAATGGCCGGATTGACAAAAATACGCGTCACCTCGCTATCCTGGGCCGCCAGCTTAATCAGCATCATGGTTTGCGGTTGCCACAGGCGCGAATTGACGTCCCGCCCGTTTGCCGCCACCAAATCCAGCGGCTGCGGTTTTAGCAATCCCTGCGCCGTCCAGCGCTGACGCGGCGTCTGCAGCCAGATATCCGCATCCAGCCCTGACTGATGGCTGGCATGGCCGCTGCTGAAGCGGCCGCCGGCCGGCATCGCCATGTCCCCCACCAGTACTTCCCCCAGCCCCAGATTCCGGACCTGGTTGCTTAACCGCACGATAAACAGCAGCAGATCGGGATGGCCGAAGTAACGACGCTGATCCGGGCGCAGCACCTGATAGTTCGACGCCTCCAGCTGCAACGGCCGGGCGCCGACAATACAGCCGTTGGCGAAAGCGCCGATAGCCTGCGGACTGCCGGCCACCGGTTGGGTTATTTTTTGCCAGGGAGTGGGAACGGCCAACGCATTGAAAGCCAGCGCAGCCAATAACCCGACTATCCATTGTCGCATTTCATTTACCACCGGGGCAGGGTTGGGACGACATCGCCGTTTTGCGCGCGCTGCCGTAACAGATGATCCATCAGCACGATGGCCAGCATGGCTTCGGCGATGGGCACCGCACGGATGCCGACGCAGGGATCGTGGCGCCCGCGGGTCACCATTTCCACCTGTTCGCCCTGGCGGTTGATGGTACGGCCGGGCACCATGATACTGGAGGTGGGTTTCATCGCGATATGGGCAATGATGGTTTGCCCGCTGCTGATTCCGCCCAGAACCCCGCCCGCATGGTTGCTGAGAAAGCCCGCCGGCGTGATTTCATCGCGGTTTTCGCTGCCGCGTTTGGTGACCACGGCAAAACCATCGCCGATTTCCACGCCTTTAACCGCATTAATGCTCATCAGCGCATGGGCCAGATCGGCATCCAGGCGATCAAACACCGGTTCGCCCAGGCCAGCAGGCACATGCTCGGCCACCACCGTCACCTTGGCGCCAATGGAATCGCCTTCTTTTTTCAGGTTGCGCATCAGGGTATCCAGCGCGTCCAGCCGATCCGGATCCGGGCAGAAAAAAGGATTTTGTTCTACCTGATCCCAATCCTTAAGCTCACAGCACACATCGCCGATTTGCGCCAGATAGCCCCGCACGATCACCCCATACCGCTGGGCCAGGTACTTTTTGGCAATTGCCCCGGCTGCCACCCGCATCGCGGTCTCGCGCGCCGAAGACCGGCCCCCGCCGCGATAATCGCGCACGCCATACTTGCGTTCGTAGGTATAATCCGCGTGACCTGGACGGAAGAGGTCCTTGATGGCGCTATAATCCTGTGAGCGTTGATCGGTATTTTCGATGATCAGGCCGATACTGGTGCCGGTGGTGACCCCCTCAAATACGCCGGACAGGATCCTCACCTCGTCAAGCTCGCGTCGCTGCGTGGTATAGCGGGAAGTCCCAGGCCGGCGCCGGTCGAGATCGTGCTGTAAATCCGCCTCCGTCAGCGGAATGCCCGGCGGTACGCCGTCTACAACGCAACCCAGCGCCGCGCCGTGAGATTCACCGAACGTGGTGACACGAAATAATTGACCAATACTATTCCCCGACATCGGGACTCCTATGCCTAACCTGATTGTATGAAAAATAACTCGGTTTGCCGACCGGGACACGCCCTGCTAATCCTGGAATATTGTAAAGGTTTCCGCGCAGGCCACAAGCTGTTCCCGCGTCAAGGAGAAGACGCCATCGCCGCCATGGTCGAACGGTATCCAGTTAAAAGGGATGTCCGGATATTGCTCGATGAGATGTACCATGCTGTTGCCCACTTCGCAAATCAGCACACCGTCATCGCTTAAGTATGACGGCGCACAGGCCAGGATGCGACGCACCAACTTCAGGCCATCGCGGCCGGCGGCCAATCCCAGTACGGGCTCGGCTTGAAATTCCTGCGGAAGATCGCCCATATCCTCTTCATCCACATAAGGCGGATTGGTGACGATGAGATCGTAGCGCCATGCAGGCAGTTCACGAAACAGATCGGAACGGATAGGGGTAACGCGGTTATCAAGGCCATAAGCCTGGATATTGTGCTCGGCCACCGACAGCACGTCGCCGGAAATGTCCACCGCATCCACTTCCGATTCGGGGAAAGCGAAAGCACTGGCGACGGCGATACAACCGCTGCCGGTACACATATCGAGAATGCGGGCCGGTGGCCGCGGCAGCAAATCGCGATAGCGATCGTCGATCAATTCACCGATGGGCGAGCGAGGAATCAGCACCCGCTCGTCGACAAAAAATTCCAACCCGCAAAACCAAGCCTTATTGGTCAGATAAGCCACCGGGATCCGTTCATTCACCCGACGCACCACGCGTTCGACGATCCGATAGCGCTCGCTGCTCGTCAAACGCGATACATACATCTCTTTTGGCAAATCCAGCGGCAGGAAAAGGCTGGGCAACACTAGCTGCAGCGCCTCATCCCAAGGATTATCGGTACCATGGCCGTAGTAGATTTGCGCGGCGTTAAAGCGACTGACCGCCCAACGCAGCAGATCCTGAATACTGTGCAGCTCGGCAACCGCCTCATCGACAAAAATTTTATCCAATTTACTCTCCGCAGGGGAATATGTTCCGGTTGTTCCCGGCTAGTTTGCCATGAAGCCGCACACAAAGCAGCAGACAAGATTTGCCGGGGTTCTGGCAAGCCGTCTTTTTAGACGATAGGTTACGGCGTACGTGGGGTTAAGACGCGCCGGCCGATGGCAAAAAAAAACGAGGCGGCAGATAAAAGTTTCGCCGCAAAGGGATAGGACAGGGTAGACTTACTGAAAACAGCGGAAACCGAGTGGGGAATGAAGAAAAGATATCAACTGGCCGATGAGGAACGCCATTTGTTCCGGGAGTCGGTCGCCGGCACTAAGCGCATACGCCAGGATACAGTCAAACCACCGAAACCGCGGCTGAAAGTGTCGGTGTTGCCCACCAGGCGGCTTATCAGGGAACAGGTGGATGCCAGTTTTTATTTTTCCGACGAATTCCAGCCGTTACTGGACAGTGAGGGCCCGGCGCGTTACGTGCGCCCCGACGCCAGTACCTATGAAGTCAAAAAGCTGCGCCGCGGGGACTACACGCCGGAACTGTTCCTAGACTTGCATGGCTTGACCCAAGCGCAGGCCAAGCAAGAGCTGGGCGCATTGATCGCCGCCTGCCGCCGGGAACATGTGCACTGCGCTTGTGTCATGCACGGTCACGGCAAACATATTCTCAAGCAGCAAACGCCGCTATGGCTGGCACAGCATCCGGACGTATTGGGGTTTCACCAGGCGCCAAAACCCTTTGGCGGCGATGCGGCGCTACTGGTATTAATCGAACTCAATGAGTAGCCGTCAGCCGGCCTTTGCTTTGGCCATCAACTGGGACGGCCCGACCTGCCAGCTTAACTTGCCCTTGCCGCTGTCAGCATCGAGATCAACACAGGCCACCGCCGAGGTGGCGAACATCGGGGCCTGCTCTTGGTCGCATAAATCGGCCACCAGATAACCGACCAAAGGCAGATGGGACACAATCATCACCGAGCCCAGGCCCTCATTGGCCAACGTCTGCAAATAGCAACAGACCAGATCGACATCACCGCCTGGCGTTAACTCAGGCATGCGCTCTTCCTCTTCCGGCAGCACCAGCTCCTGGCGCAGTACGTCCAGGGTTTGTTGCGCGCGGAGATAAGGGCTGACCAAAACACGATCGGTATCGAGAATCCTGGTACTTAACCAACATGCCATCAAGCGTGATTCATCACTGCCACGAACAGTCAAAGGCCTTTCCGCATCACTGGCTGCTTCAAGCTGAGCGTCGCCGTGCCGCATAATTAAAACTTGCATAGTGCACCGTTGTTGTTTGACAAAACGCGAAAATAAACGGGATGACTGGACTTTCGCGCTCGAAATCTCGTCATTAAAACGCTGCTTTTTACATCAATACCCGCCATCTAGTCAACCGCTCTCGCTTCTTTTCGTATGCCAGAGCGCTAATTTACCGACCAGCGTGGCGACAAAATGTAACGGTTATTAGCTTATGACAACACTTTATGATAAAGGTGCGAATAAGTAACATTTTTGTCATTGACAGCCCGGCGCCCATGTTACTGACCGGATACGGAGGAATAAGCAAGAAAATACCCTACGAAAACAGGCCCGGTTAAGAGCCTGTAAATAGGGGAGTTAACGCAGCCCTAATTGAAAGATCAGCGTTTCAGCCTGGCAGCTAAAGGTAAAATCAGCGTTAAGTTCGACACCGCCGTCCACTGGTTTAATCCGGCCATTTATCACGCAAGGATCGGATTCCACCGCGCGGGCCTTTTCAGTCAACCCCGCCAGCATGGATTCAGCTTGATCGCGTTGGTCAAAAATTTTGCTAAAGGATGCGGTACGATCTTCGTTATCGATAATAGTGCCGACATCAACACAGCAACAGGCCGCGGTTTCTTGGGCGCTGCATTTATTCAATGAGTGGGTCATGGTCATTTCTCCACAGGCTTTACCTGCATAACATTATTAAGCCGATCAAAGTATCTGCCTGATATTATACTCTCGTCCCCCCACTGTTGATATACCCGTCTTCCCGCAACTCGGCATCGACGGGAGATCGCGCTTATGGGCCAGTGCGGGTTCGGCTATTGTGAATCGATATCCTTCAGATCACCCTGGATCGCCTGGGCGTTGGGGTTTTCCTGCGGTTTGAGCCTACCGCCGCTGGCCAGGAAATCATGGCGTTGGAAGTAAGCCGCGCGCACCATGGCATACGGATCGGATGAATTACGTAATAACGCATCGGAATCTAGCAACTGCGCACGGGTTTCGATGCCTTCAAATGCCCACTTGCCGGCAGACATCCACCAGGTCAGATAACTTAAGGCCGGATAAAAGTTATCCGCCGCCCCGCCAAGGTCCTCACGAGGGGTAAAGCTACCGTAGCCGGGCAGCACCACGTAGGTACCGTATCCGACGCCATAGGTCCCGAGGGTGGTGCCGAAACGACGCGGGGCTTCCTTGGCCAGCTTAGGATTAGCCATAGAAGCGACGTCGATTAAACCGCCCATCCCCAAAAGCGTGTTGAGGAAAAAACGGTTGAAATGAATCATCGCCTCATAGGGCTTGCCGACCAGAAAATAGTTGACCATCGAGGCCGGTTCGCCAAGATTGCTTAAGAAATTACCGAGCCCATTGCGCGCCGGCGTGGGCACATAATCGCGCCAAGCCACCGCAGCCGGTCGAACCACATAGGGATCCAGGACATTGTAGTTGAAATCGAACATTGTCCGGTTGAACCCTTCCAAGCGATCCGGCCGATCCTGAGAAACTTGATCGGTTTTACTACTGGCGCATCCCAGGACCAAAACGCTGGCCAGCGCCACACC
>JAATGH010000305.1 GCA_015654745.1 Enterobacterales bacterium | reverse complement strand
TGGTCATGTCCTGTATGACCCCGGCGTCTGACGGCACCTTTATATCCATTGCGGACGAAGAGGCGCAGCAGTTCCGCAAAAGCGTGGTGGAGTGGCTGATGACCAACCATCCGCACGATTGTCCGGTATGCGAGGAGGGCGGCAATTGCCATCTGCAGGATATGACGGTGATGACCGGCCAGAACTTCCGTCGCTACCGCTTTACCAAACGGACCCATCGCAACCAATATCTCGGCCCGTTCATCTCCCATGAAATGAACCGCTGTATCGCTTGCTACCGGTGTGTCCGTTATTATAAGGATTATGCCGATGGCACCGATCTCGGCGTTTACGGCGCGCATGACAACGTCTATTTCGGCCGTCCCGAAGATGGCGCGCTGGAAAGCGAGTTTGCCGGTAACCTGGTGGAAGTGTGCCCTACCGGCGTGTTTACCGATAAAACCCATTCCGAGCGCTATAATCGCAAATGGGACATGCAGTTTGCTCCCAGCATCTGCCAGCAGTGCAGCGTAGGCTGCAATACCAGTCCCGGCGAGCGCTATGGCGAGCTCAGGCGCATCGAAAACCGGTTTAACGGCAGCGTGAACCACTACTTCCTCTGCGATCGCGGCCGTTTCGGCTACGGTTACGTCAATTTAAAGGATCGGCCCCGTCACCCGCTGCAACGCCGTGGCGACGATTGGATCGCCCTTAACGCCGAGCAGGCGATGCAGGGCGCCGCAGACGCGCTACGCCAGGCGAAAAAAATGATTGGCATCGGTTCCCCGCGCGCCAGCGTGGAGAGTAATTTCGCCCTGCGTGAACTGGTGGGCGCGGACAACTTTTACACGGGTATCTCCGGGGATGAACAGGCCCGGTTGACGCTGATGCTTGGCGTGCTGCGCGACGGGGGGATTCATACGCCTTCCCTGCGTGATATGGAGAGCTATGACGCGGTGCTGGTTCTGGGCGAGGATGTCACCCAAACCGGCGCGCGTATTGCGTTAGCCGTGCGTCAGGCGGTAAAGGGCAAAGCCCGGGAAATGGCCGCGGCGCAAAAAGTCGCCGACTGGCAGATTGCCGCGATTCAGACCATTGGCCAGCATGTTAAGCACCCGCTGTTTATTACCAGCGTCGATAGCACCCGGCTCGACGATTTGGCGGCCTGGAGTTATCGTGCGCCGGTAGAGGACCAGGCCCGCCTGGGCTTCGCCATCGCCCATGCCCTGGATGAAACCGCCCCGGCGGTAACCGATTTGGCCGAAGAGGCGCGGGACAAACTGGATGTCATCGTGCAGGCTCTGGCCGGCGCCCGCCGGCCGCTGATCGTTTCCGGCAGCGGTGCGGGCAGCCTGGCGGTGATTGCCGCCGCCGCGAATGTCGCCCAGGCCCTAAAGGCGCGTGGCGCCGATGTGGGCATCAGTTTTGTGGCGCAATACGCCAACAGCATGGGACTGGCGCTGATGGGCGGCGGTTCCCTGGATCAGGCTCAGGAGCAACTTGAACAGAGCGCGGCTGACAGCGTTATCGTGCTGGAAAACGATCTGTATCGCCACGCCCCGGCGCAGCGGGTGGACGCGGCGTTGGCCAAGGCCGTTAATCTGATTGTGGTCGACCACCAGCGCACCGCCATCATGGATCGGGCCAATCTGATCCTGCCGGCGTCCAGCTTTGCGGAAAGCGACGGTACGCTGGTTAACCAGGAAGGACGCGCGCAGCGCTTTTTCCAGGTTTACGATCCTGCCTATTATGACGATAAGGTCATTATGCTCGAAAGCTGGCGCTGGCTGCATTCGCTGCATTCCACCTATCTCAATCGCCATGTGGACTGGACCCAGTTTGATCATATCATTGCCGCCTGCGCCGAAGCCTTGCCGCAGTTGGCCGGCATCATTGACGCCGCGCCGAACGCCAACTTCCGCGTCAGCGGACAGAAACTGGCCCGTGAACCGCATCGCTACAGCGGTCGTACCGCCATGCGCGCCAATATCGACGTGCATGAACCGCGCCAGCCCCAGGATAAAGACACCATGTTCGCTTTTTCCATGGAGGGCAATAGCAGTCCCCAGGGACAGAGCAAGCAGGTGGCGTTCGCCTGGGCGCCCGGCTGGAACTCGCCGCAGGCCTGGAATAAATTCCAGGATGAGGTCGGAGGCCATTTGCGCCATGGCGATCCCGGCGTGCGTTTGCTGGAGGCCGGTAGCGGCAGGCTAGCCTACTTTACCGATATTCCGCCGGCGTACGTCGCCTTGGCCGACGGCCAGTGGCGTGTCGCGCCTTATTATCACCTGTTCGGCAGCGAGGAAACCTCCCAGCGGTCGGCGGTCATTCAGGAGCGGATGCCCGAGCCTTACGTCATGGTCAGTCGGTTGGATGCCGAACGGCTGGGCGTGAACAGCGGCACGCTGCTGGACTTTAGCTGCGCTGGACAATCTCTGCGCCTGCCGGTGCGCTTTAGCGACGCCCTGACGCCCGGTCAGGTGGGGCTGCCGCTCGGTCTGCCCGGCATCCCGCCGGTATGGGTGGGGCAACGGATTTAGCATTTGCGGGAGGCCGCGTTATGAGTTGGTTAACATCGGATGTGATTGATATCATATTGACGGTATTAAAGGCGATAGTCATCCTGCTGGTGGTGGTCACCTGCGGCGCTTATATGAGTTTTGCGGAACGGCGCCTGCTGGGCTTGTTCCAGAATCGCTACGGGCCTAACCGCGTCGGCTGGGGCGGTTCGCTGCAGCTGGTGGCGGATATGCTGAAAATGTTCTTTAAAGAGGACTGGATCCCACCGTTTTCCGATCGCATGATTTTCACTCTGGCGCCGGTGATTGCCTTTACCGCGCTGCTGGTCTCCTTCACGATTATTCCGGTCAGCCCGACATGGGTGGTCTCGGATCTGAATATCGGCGTGCTGTTCTTTTTGATGATGGCGGGGCTGGCGGTATACGCAGTGCTGTTCGCCGGCTGGTCGAGCAATAATAAATATTCTCTGCTGGGCGCCATGCGCGCCTCGGCGCAGACGCTGAGCTATGAGGTGTTTCTCGGACTCTCGCTAATGGGCGTGGTGGCGCGGGCCGGATCGTTCAGCCTGGGCGATATCGTTGCTTCGCAGGCCCATCTGTGGAATATCATTCCGCAGTTCTTCGGTTTTGCCACCTTCGTGCTGGCCGGTATCGCGGTATGCCACCGTCACCCGTTCGATCAGCCCGAAGCGGAACAGGAGCTGGCGGACGGCTACCACATTGAATACTCCGGCATGAAGTTCGGCCTGTTTTTCGTGGGTGAGTATATCGGTATCGTTACCGTATCGGCGCTGATCGTCACGCTGTTTTTCGGTGGCTGGCAGGGACCCTTTCTGCCGCCGTTTTTCTGGTTTGCCATCAAAACAGCCTTTTTTATGATGATGTTCATCCTGATCCGTGCCGCGCTGCCCCGACCGCGTTATGACCAGGTGATGGCCTTCGGCTGGAAAATCTGCCTGCCGTTGACGCTGCTGAATCTGCTGGCGACGGCGGCGGTCATTTTATATAACGCTCAATGAGGGGTGAATAAACCATGACATTAAAAGAGTTAGTGATTGGTTGCGGCACCCAGCTACGCAGCATCTGGATGATCGGTATGCAGGCGTTCAGCAAGCGCGAAACGCAGATGTACCCCGACGTGCCGGTGAATCCGCCGCCCCGTTTCCGTGGCCGGATCGTGCTAACGCGCGATCCGGACGGCGAGGAGCGCTGTGTGGCCTGCAATCTGTGCGCCGTGGCCTGTCCGGTCAGCTGCATTTCGCTACAAAAAGCCGAGACCGCCGACGGCCGCTGGTATCCGGAATTCTTTCGCATTAACTTCTCCCGCTGCATTTTTTGCGGACTTTGCGAGGAAGCCTGCCCGACCACGGCCATCCAGCTTACGCCCGATTTTGAAATGGGCGAATTCAGACGGCAGGATTTGGTGTATGAAAAAGAAAACTTGCTGATTTCAGGGCCGGGTAAGTATCCGGAATATAATTTTTATCGGATGGCCGGTATGGCGATCGGTGGGAAAGATAAAGGCGAAGCGGAAAACGAAGCCAAGCCTATCGACGTCAAAGGTTTGCTGCCCTAAGGAGTCAAGCATGGAAGTCGCTTTTTATTTGTCCGGACTGGTGGCGATACTGGCTACGCTGCGGGTGATTACCCACACGCATCCGGTGCACGCCCTGCTGTATTTAATCATCTCGCTGCTGGCTATCGCCTGCGTGTTTTTTTCGCTGGGCGCCTATTTTGCCGGCGCGCTGGAAATCATTGTTTATGCCGGCGCCATCATGGTGCTGTTTGTGTTTGTGGTGATGATGCTGAATTTAGGGGCCCCGGACATGCGGCAAGAGCGTGCCTGGCTGGCGCCTTCCGCGTGGATCGGGCCGAGCGTTCTGTCCTTGCTGCTGCTAGGCGTGCTGATCCGGGCGATTATCGAACTGCCCGATCGTGGCATTAGCGGCGACGTCATCAGCGCCAAAGCGGTGGGTATCGCCCTGTTCGGCCCCTACGTCCTGGCGGTGGAGCTGGCGTCCATGCTGCTGCTGGCCGGGCTGGTGGTGGCGTTCCACCTGGGACGCGAAGATCGCGAGGGCGACACGCTGAACAAAGGACCGAACGTCACCGACCCCATTAAACGAAAATCGGAGGAGCTATCATGATCCCGTTAACCCACGGACTCGTTTTGGCCGCCATCCTGTTTGTGTTGGGTTTGACCGGGATGCTGATTCGCCGCAATCTGCTGTTTATGCTGCTGGGGCTTGAAATCATGATCAATGCTTCGGCGCTGGCGTTTGTCGTGGCGGGCAGCTACTGGGGGCAGGCGGATGGGCAGGTCATGTATATCCTGGCCATCAGCCTTGGCGCAGCCGAGGCCAGTATCGGTTTGGCGTTGCTGCTGCAGCTGCACAGCCGTCGGCAATCCCTGAATATCGATTCAGTCAGCGAGATGCACGGATGAACTTACTCTATTTAACCATATTGATCCCTTTGCTGGGATACGTGTTGCTGGCGTTTTCGCGCGGCCGTTGGTCGGAAAACCTGTCGGCGACCATTGGGGTCGGCAGCATCGGACTGGCCGCCCTGACCACCCTTTGGGTGGGGCTGGACTACCTCGGCCATCGGCCCAGCGATACGGCGGTATTTAACCAGCCGCTGTGGACCTGAATCGCGGTGGATAACTTCAAGATTGCCTTTACCCTGACGCTGGACGGCCTGTCGCTGACCATGCTCTCGGTGGTAACGGGCGTCGGCTTTCTAATCCACCTGTTTGCGTCGTGGTACATGCGCGGCGACGCGGGGTATTCGCGCTTTTTTGCCTACACCAACCTGTTTATCGCCAGTATGGTGCTGTTGGTGCTGGGCGACAACCTGATGCTGATGTATCTCGGTTGGGAAGGGGTGGGGCTGTGCAGCTATCTGTTGATCGGTTTCTATTATAGCGAATCGAAAAACGGCGCGGCGGCGATGAAAGCGTTTATTGTCACCCGCGTCGGCGACGTGTTGCTGGCGTTTGCCATGTTTATCCTGTACCGCGAGCTGGGCACGTTGAATTTCCGCGAGCTGGTGGTGCTGGCGCCGCAGCATCTGGCGGCGGGGTCCACTGCCCTTAACTGGGCGACGCTTATGCTGCTGGGCGGCGCGGTGGGCAAATCGGCCCAGTTGCCGCTACAAACCTGGCTGGCCGACGCCATGGCCGGTCCTACGCCGGTTTCGGCGCTCATCCACGCCGCCACCATGGTGACCGCCGGGGTGTATCTGATCGCCCGTACCCATGGCTTGTTCATGATGGCGCCCGAGGTGCTGAACCTGGTGGGCGTGGTCGGCGCGGTGACGCTGGTGCTGGCGGGATTCGCCGCGCTGGTCCAGACGGATATCAAACGCGTGCTGGCCTATTCCACCATGAGCCAAATCGGCTATATGTTTTTGGCTCTTGGCGTCCAGGCCTGGGATGCGTCGATTTTCCACCTGATGACCCACGCCTTTTTCAAAGCGCTGCTGTTCCTCTCATCGGGTTCGGTGATCCTGGCTTGCCATCACGAGCAAAATATCTTCCGCATGGGCGGCCTGCGAAAATCGTTGCCGCTGGTGTATATCTGCTTTCTGGTGGGCGGCGCGGCGCTGTCGGCGTTACCCATCATTACCGCCGGGTTCTACAGTAAGGATGAAATTCTGTGGGGCGCCATGGCCAATGGCCACATCAACCTGATGTTCGCGGGCATGGTCGGCGCCTTTTTAACATCGATTTATACCTTCCGCATGATTTTTATCGTGTTTCACGGCAAGGAGCAGATCAAGGCGCATGCCGGCAGGGGAATCAGCCATCACTTGCCGCTGCTGGTGTTGCTGGCGTTATCCACCTTTATTGGCGCGCTGATTACGCCGCCGCTGGCGGGCGTATTACCGGAAAGCCGCTTTGGCGATGACGGGAAAATGACGCTGGAGATCGTATCCGGAGCGATCGTTATCATCGGTATCCTGATCGCCGCGGCGCTGTATCTGGGCAAACGCAGCCTGGTCAACGCGGTTGCCGCCAGCGCGCCGGGTCGTTTCTTTACCGTTTGGTGGTATAACGCATGGGGCTTTGACTGGCTGTACGACAAGGTGTTTGTTCGGACCTATCTGCGCGTCGCGCGGCTACTGCAGCGGGATCCGCTGAACGCCATGCTCAACATTCCGGCGGTGCTGGCGCGTTGGGCCGGTCGCGGACTGACGTTAAGCGAGAGCGGGCAGCTGCGCTGGTACGCGGCATCCATGAGTTTAGGCGCCGTGATTGTGGTGGCGCTGCTGATTTTTGTATAACAACGGCATTAATGACACGTGAGGAGTGGAAGTGGCTCTGGCAGTATGGCCATCTCCGCTCTGCAGCAAGTTTTCAGGTTATTTCAATTTAGGGACGCACAACGCCATGCTACTACCTTGGCTAATACTTATCCCCTTCATTGGCGGTCTGCTATGTTGGCAATGCGAGCGTTTTGGTACCCGGGTACCGCGCTGGATCGCCGTGATCGCGATGGGGCTGACACTGGCGCTCTCCCTGCAATTATGGTTGCAGGGAGGGTACACACTGGTTTCGGCGCAGGGTCTGCCGCAGTGGCAATCCGAATACAACCTGCCCTGGATACCCCGCTTCGGTATCTCAATTCACCTGGCGCTGGATGGACTTTCCCTGCTGATGGTCGTGCTGACCGGCCTGTTGGGCGTGCTGGCTATTCTCTGTTCCTGGCGTGAAATTCAGCGTTATCAGGGGTTCTTCCATCTTAACCTGCTGTGGATCCTCGGCGGCGTTATCGGCGTGTTCCTGGCCATCGACATGTTCCTGTT
>JAATGH010000444.1 GCA_015654745.1 Enterobacterales bacterium | reverse complement strand
GCCCAAACAAATTTCCCGCATAAAATGGAGAAAACCCCGCAATGTCAGTACTTGGTCGCATCCATTCGTTTGAATCCTGTGGCACCGTAGATGGTCCAGGCATACGCTTTATCATTTTTTTCCAGGGCTGCCTGATGCGCTGCCTTTATTGTCATAACCGCGATACCTGGGATACGCATACGGGCCGCGAAATCTCAGTGGAAGAGATCATGAAAGAGGTGGTCACCTACCGCCACTTCATGAACGCCTCGGGCGGTGGCGTAACCGCATCCGGTGGGGAGGCTATCTTACAGGCTGAATTTGTGCGTGACTGGTTTCGCGCCTGCCACGCCGAAGGGATCACCACCTGCCTGGACACCAACGGCTATGTCAGGCGCTACGACCCGGTGATTGACGAACTGCTGGCGGTCACCGACCTGGTGATGCTTGATCTTAAAGAAATGAACGATGATATACACCAGAATCTCGTCGGGGTGTCCAATCACCGTACGCTGGATTTTGCCCGTTATCTGGCCAAGATCAATAAGCGTACCTGGATTCGTTATGTGGTAGTGCCCGGCTGGTCGGATGATGATAAATCCGTGCATATGCTCGGTGAATTCACCAAAGACATGGCCAATATAGAAAAAATCGAGCTGTTGCCTTATCACGAGTTGGGCAAGCATAAATGGATTGCCATGGGCGAAGAATACAAACTCGACGACGTGAATCCACCGACCACCGAAATTATGGAACGCGTGAAAAATATTCTGCTCGGTTACGGTCATAAAGTCATGTATTAAACCTGCTCCGGCCGTTTGGCAAACCCGGCACGGGATTTCCGGACGGTCTATGCGGTGGGCTCACACACCCAGCCCTGACGCATTACACTCCTCGCATCGCAGAAAGCCTGGACGGTAAATATGTTATACCCGCCATGGTTACATGTTTCCTTACTAATGAAGCTCGTTATTTTTGGCTAGCGGTATAAGCTTTGTCGTATTATGATTTTTTTGATATTGATAATTGAAATGATACGTAACCTATGAAACCAACCCCCATTAAGGCCGCACATTGGCGAGAAATTTGGCAGTTAATTAAGCCTTTTTGGCTTTCAGAGGAAAAATGGCGTGCTTGGGGCATGCTGATGGTGATTATCACCCTCTCATTGTCTACTGTGTATATTAGCGTGCTGTTTAATGAATGGAATCGGGTATTTTATGACGCGCTGCAAACCAAAAATTTTGCGGTATTCAAAAGCCAGCTGATCCGGTTTACCTGGCTGGCGCTGCTGTTTATTCTCATATCCATCTATAAAATCTACCTCACCCAAGGTCTGCAAATGTATTGGCGGCGTTGGATGACCCGGCAGTATATGGATAAATGGCTGCACCACCATGTCTATTACCATACCGAACAGCAGCAGACCGTGGATAACCCCGACCAACGAATCGCCGAGGATCTCAACGCGCTAACCAGCGGTACCCTGGCCCTGACGCTGGGGCTGCTTTCAAGCGTGGTGACCTTTGTGTCTTTTATCACCATTCTCTGGTCGGTCAGCGGCCCGTTAGCATTTACGCTGGGCGGACATCAATTTACCGTCCCCGGTTATATGGTGTGGTTTGCCATTTTATATGCCGGCTTGGGTTCGTTAGTGATTTGGTTCGTTGGCCGCCCATTAGTGCGTTTAGGCTTTGAACAGGAAAGGTTCGAGGCAAATTTCCGTTTTGGTCTGATCCGTATCCGTGAAAACAGTGATGCCATCGCTTTGTATCAAGGTGAGGCCCGCGAAGCCAAGCAGCTGGATGGTCGTTTCGAATCCATCCGCGCCAACTGGTGGTCGATCATGCGGATCAGCCGGCGTCTAAACGTAGCCAGTAATTTTTATGGCCAGTTTGCCATTATTTTCCCGATACTGGTGGCCGCGCCGCGTTATTTCTCAGGAGCGATACAGCTCGGCACCCTGATGCAAATTTCCTCGGCGTTTGGTGAAATCCAAGGCGCATTATCCTGGTTTATCGATGCGTTTAATCAGTTAGCCAATTGGAAAGCCTGCATCAACCGACTGGCCGGTTTTAACGCCGCGGTGGAGCGACATAGCAGCAAAAAAACGGCAATAACCCGGCAGGAAATCCCGGAACATGCTCTAAAGGTGCAGAATCTCAGTTTAACCATTCCATCAGGTCGTATGCTATTCCAGCCGTTTTCCCAGTCCATCACTACCGGCGAGCGGGTGCTGGTGGTCGGGCCATCGGGCTGCGGCAAGTCCACGCTGCTGAGGGCTATTGCCGGTATCTGGCCCTATGGCGCCGGGGATATCGGGCTACAGACCGGGAAAAAAGTCCTGTTTTTGCCACAACGCAGCTATATCCCCATCGGCAACCTGATGGAGGCGCTCTGCTACCCCGAAGCGCCGGATCATTTTAGCGAAGCACAAATCCTGGCGATGCTGGAGCTGTGCCACCTGGGCCACCTGCAGCCAATGTTGCAACAGCAGGCCAACTGGAGTCATTGGCTATCGCCGGGAGAACAGCAGCGGCTGGCATTCGCCCGCGCATTGTTAATAAAACCGGATATTCTGTTCTTGGATGAAGCCACCAGCGCGCTAGATGATGAGAATGAACAGTTGATGTATCGGCTGCTGATCGAGACGTTACCTGGCGTGACGCTGATTAGCGTGGCCCATCGCAATAGCGTGGCCCGTTATCACACCCGCTGCTGGCGGTTCGAGCGCCCGGCAGGCGAGGATAGCGCCGTGCTGAATCTCAGTCCCTTGCCGCAGGTTTGACAGGTAGACCGGTGGGCCGGCGTGGCCCCGTTTGTTAGGCCAAGACATGCGTTTAGTCTGAGCGCCTGACAAACGCCGGCCGCCTCAATACTCACCCGTTGATCGCCTAAGCGGTAGTCACCGGCGTTTGGTGATGATCAGGTTTACGGAGCAGCATAGCCAGGTAGACCAGCGCCACGCCGGCAATCATCACAAACAGTAGATGGTCCGAGTAGCGCTGCATTAGCATTGCGGTAGCGCTCGGCCCCACCAGGCTCCCCACCGTATAGCTCAATAACAGCGCCTGATTCATCGCCACCAGTTCATCCGGGGCAACTTTTTCACAGGCCCAGGCCATAGCCACCGGATAAAGGGTAAAACCAGAGCAGCCAAGAACAAACAGTGCCGGAGCCATGGCCGCGTGGCTCATCATGGAAAGGCTGCCCACAATCACCATAAAAATTTGCACTCGCAGTACCATCAAACGGCCATAACGATCGGCCAGCCTGCCGATGGGCCATTGCCCGATAATTCCGGCGCTGACCAACAGCGCCATCCAATAGCCAACGTTGCCGTCACTCAGCCCCTGGTGCGAGAGAAAGAGCGGCAATAGGCCGTACAACGATCCCAGCACTACTCCGGAGATCACGCAGCCATTTATCCCCAAACGCGCATTACGACGTCGAAGCATGGGCCAGATGGCTACCCGTGGCGCCGCGGTTCCTTGGGCGCCAATACGGTGGAACAATACCGGCATCACCGCGATAACGGTCAGCGTGGCGGCCCAGGGCAATACCGCCAGGAGGGCGGTCGAAACGCCGCTTAACAGGAGTTGGCCGATTACCGTCCCCATATAGTAGGTCATCATATAGGCGGCCAGCAGTTGCCCCCGCGTATGCGCAGTGCCGCTGCGCATCAGGGCGCTCTCCACCACCACCCAAATCAATGCACAGGCCACGCCGGCGACAAACCGGCAGAGCAACCAGGCATCAAAACCCACCGATATTCCCAATCCCAGGGTCGCAGCGGCAAACAGAAGGCAAGCATAGTGATAACTGCGGTTGAATCCCATTCGTTTGATCAGCGCGCCGGCCAGCAGCGTACCCACCAGATTGCCGGTAAAATAGGAGGACCCGACCAATCCGATTTGCCACGTAGGCATAGTCTCATGGGCTAACCATAGCGGCACCAGCGTATTCAATACGGCGATGGAAATGGTCAATGACAAAAGCCCCGTGAGTAACATCACCACCGGGCGGGAATAGACTGACATGATAGGGAAACCGAGCTCAAAACGGAGGAATTGTGCGCATCATGCCACTACCAGGGTAAAAGTCAATTAGCCTGAATCCTGGCCAGCATTAATTGCCGCCTGCGCGGCGATTACCGTCCTGAAGGCATAAAAAAGCGCCGCAGGGCGCTTTTTTTAAATTCAGCCACAATTACCCAATATACTTTAGGCCCTTCATATAAGGCACCAGCACGGCCGGTATCTCGATGCGGCCATCGGCCAACTGATAGTTTTCCATCACCGCCACTAGCGTGCGGCCCACCGCCAGGCCCGAGCCATTGAGCGTGTGTACCAGGCGCGGTTTTTTATCTTCTTTGCTACGATAGCGCGCCTGCATACGCCGTGCCTGGAAATCGCCAACGTTGGAGCACGAGGAAATTTCCCGGTAGGTATTCTGCGCCGGCAACCAGACTTCCAGATCGTAGGTCTTGCAGGAGCCAAAGCCCATATCGCCGGTGCATAGCAGGATCTTGCGATAAGGCAGATTAAGCAACTGCAGGACTTTTTCCGCATGACCCGTCAACTCTTCCAGCGTGCGCATGGAGTCTTCGGGTTTAACGATTTGCACCAGTTCGACTTTATCAAACTGATGCATACGAATCAGGCCACGGGTATCGCGGCCATAAGAACCAGCCTCGGAGCGAAAACAGGGCGTATGGGCGGTCATCTTGAGCGGCAGCTGATCCTCGTCGAGAATTTCATCGCGAACCAGGTTGGTCAGCGGCACTTCCGCCGTCGGTATCAAGGCATAGGCGCTGGTTTCCGCTTCTTCGCTCAATGGCTGCGTATGGAACAGATCCTCGGCGAACTTCGGCAATTGGCCCGTACCGTAGAGTGAAGCATGATTTACCAGATAGGGAACATAATTTTCTTGATAACCATGCTGTTCGGTATGCAGATCCAGCATAAACTGCGATAGCGCGCGATGCAGCCGGGCGATCTGTCCCTTCATGACGACGAAGCGCGCCCCGGTCAGTTTTACCGCGGCGGCAAAATCCAGACCGCCGGACAGCTCCCCAAGGGAGACATGATCGCGTACGTCGAAATCATACTGACGCGGTTCACCCCAGCGGTAGATTTCCTCATTGTCGTTCTCGTCTTTGCCGGTCGGCACCCGATCGTCGGGGATATTGGGCAAGGAGAGCGCGACATCGCGAATCGCCGCCTGGAGAATGTCCAATTCGGATTTGGCGGCATCCAGGCGCGCGCCCAGGCGATTAACCTCCTGACGCAGTGGCTCGATATCTTCGCCGCGCGCCTTGGCAGCGCCGATGGTTTTGGAACGGGCGTTACGTTCGGCCTGCAACGTTTCGGTTTCGACCTGCAGCACCTTGCGGCGTTCTTCTTGTTTGCGCAGAGTATCAACATCCAGCTTAAAATTTCTGCGAGCCAGTTTATCGGCAACGGCTTCTAGCTCATTGCGCAGTAGATTGGGATCGAGCATGCTAGTCCTGTGCTTATTGTTATC
>JAATGH010000091.1 GCA_015654745.1 Enterobacterales bacterium | reverse complement strand
GATTTGCCTGCCTGACGGAGATTTCCCGCCCCGGTATTTATGAAACCCTCACCGGGCTGACCGATCGCCTGGCGAACGGTCTGCTTAAGGCCGCGCGCGAGGAGGACATTGCGCTGGTGGTCAATCACGTGGGCGGCATGTTCGGCCTGTTCTTTACCGAATCCCCGACCGTCACCGGCTATCAGGACGTGATGGCCTGCAACGTCGATCGTTTTAAGCAATTTTTCCATTTGATGCTTGATGAGGGGATTTACCTGGCGCCGTCGGCGTTCGAGGCTGGATTTATGTCTCTGGCCCATGGGGAAAAGGAGCTAGAGCGTACCATCAGCGCCGCCCGCAGCAGCTTTGCGACGCTGCGCGCCGCCGGCGCTTAGCGCTCGTGAACCCAAGTATGGCATCCACCCGCCAGGCGGTGCCTCGCCATGACGGGTGCGCCGCCGGCGGCCATATGATCGGACGATCCAGCGCGAACCGCGCACTATAGGTAAGCCGCTGGCCGCCATATGAGGTCGCAACCCGGCGTGAACGTCGAGGCTGGCGAGGCGGGTCAGCGTGCCTGTCGGCGCAGCAACACGATAAAATAGGGGGCGCCGATAAAGGTTGCCAGCAGCCCCGCCGGAATTTGATCGGGAAATAACAGCATCCGGCCACACCAGTCTGCGGCCAGCATCAGCGCGCCGCCGAGAAGCGCGGCTGCTGCCATTTGCGGCAACGCCTTACGAAACCCCATCATCCGCGCCATATGCGGCGCCATAAGCCCTACAAAACTTAGAGGACCGACGGTCAGGGTCGCCCCGGCGGTCAGGATCGCGGCCAACAGCAGTATTATCAGCCGCGCGCGCATCAGCGGCAGGCCCAGCCCACGGGCGGTATCACCGCCGAGCGGCAGCACCGCCAGCCAGCGGCGGCAAAACGGCGTAAGCGCTAACATCACCAGCGCGGTGATCGCGCTGGTGATGGCCGTCGGCGCCCGCACGCCGTAAGTGGATCCCGAGATCCAGCTCAGCAGGCCGCCAAGGCGCGGATCGCCACCGATCAGCAGTACCGTAATCAAGGTGGTAAAGGCGGTACCGAGCGCAATCCCCCCCAGCAGCATCCGTTGGGGGGAAAAATGCCGCCACCCGGCCACCAGCAAAATGGCGCCCAAGGTTAGCGCGGCCCCAATACTTCCCGCCGGCAGCAGCCAGATAAAGGCATCGCCCGGCACCATAAACATGATCAAGACCACGGCGGACGCCGCGCCGGCGCTAATACCCAGCACTTCGGGGCTACCCATGGGGTTGCCGGTAAGCTTTTGAATCAGTGTGCCGGCCGCCGCCAGCATCATTCCGGCGCTCAGTGCCGCCAGCATGCGCGGCCAGCGCCAGGGCAGCAAACGCACCAGCTCGTCGCCACCGGCCCACGACCAGCCCTGGCTATTGCGCCCGAGCATTAGCATAATGCCAAACGCCGCCAACAGCATCCCCCCTCCCAGCCCAGCCCAGACGGCCGGATAACCGCGTTCCGGGCGTGGCGGGTTAACGGTTTCCGCCATGGCCGGCGCCACCGTATGGCGCAGGCGCGGCAGTAACGCCAGCAAAATCGGCGCGCCAATGAGCGCCGTGGCCGCGCCGGTGGGCACATCGCGCCAGACCTGGGATAACCAGACCATGACCTGATCGGTAAACCACAACAGCAGCGCGCCGATCGGCGGCGCCAGCATCAGGCGCTGCCGCAGCCGTCGTGCCCCTAGCAGTTTTGCCAGCAGCGGCGCGAATAATCCGATAAACCCAACGATACCCACGGCATTGACCAACTGCGCGCTCAGGGCGATGGCCACCCCCAACGCCGCCAGGCGCGCCAAAGACAGCCCCAGGCCAAGATTCCGCGCCACTCCGTCGTCAACACCCAGCAACGTCATGGGGCGAATCAGCAGCATGGACAGCAGCAGCGCGATCGCCAGGCGCGGCAATAAAAACGCCACGCCGTGCCAATCCTGTTGATTTAGCGCCCCGCTACTCCATAAAAACACATTTTCCAACTGCTGGTAATGAAACAATGCCAGCAGGTTATTAACGGCGCTGCAATACAGGCTAAGCACCAGCCCCGCCAAGATCAAGGTTACCGGCGACAGGCGTTTACCCCAGGCGACGCCGAACACCAGTACGCCAATAGCCAGGGCGCCCAACATAGCCGCCAACTGTTGGGTCGCTTCCCCGCCCGGCAGCGTCCAGAGCGCCGCCGCCGTCACCCCCAACTGCGCGCCGCTGGCAATGCCCAGGGTCGAAGGTTCAGCCAGCGGATTGCGCAGCACCTGCTGGAATAACACGCCGGCCAAGGCCAGTCCCGCGCCCACCAACAGGGATATCACCAGGCGCGGCAGCGCGCTGTAATAAAAAATAACCTGCCGAATATCCTGTTCGTCCGGTTGCCATAGCGCCGCGGCCCATAACCGGTATGGTAGAATGTGCCCGGCGTTATATCCGCTAAGCGCCAATGCCGCCATGGCCAGGAATACGAGTGCGCAGAGGGTCATTAGCCCGTGACGACGGCTCATGAACAGGCCAAACCCCAGCAGGGGGATGAGTGAGAAAGGGAAGTTATTACCATTGTGTTTCGATCTGTCGCAGCGTTCGGCAAAAGCGTAACGCGGACCAGGTCGCCCCGTAAATCCATATTGCCGGCACCAGGCGCAGCTGATGAGTTCGCACAAAAGGCATGGCCCGCCACAGCGGCGTCGCCGCCAGTCGCGCCATCATCTCGCCGTTATCATGTCCCATGCACAGGGCGCGCCCCGCAGGTAGCGTGGCCAGGCGCTCAATGCCGACCACCGCGGTACCCCAGAAATTGTTATCACCCTGCCAGGCATTGTCGATCCCTAACTGCGTCATCACCTGACCAAATAAACTGGTTTGACCGATAACCACCGCATGGCGATCGTCCAGTAGGGTAAACACCAGCAAGGGTTGTTGACGATAGGAAGCCAGCGGCGGACCGGCGGCGGCCATTTGCCGATCAAAAAAGTCCAAGTGGTCCTGGGCGGCGGCATTCCGGCCTAGCCGCTGCGCCAAGGCCAGCAGGCCGGCGCGCGCCACATCCAAAGGTTTGCCGCGCGCATCGGTAAAGCTGAACCCCATGGCGGGAGCGATGGATAATAATTGTTCAGGGCGCGGTCCATAACCCGCGGAATAGAGCAGTAAATCAGGCCGCAGCTGGGTGATTAATTCGAAATTGGGCTCAGTACGCTGACCGACGTCGATAACCTGCGCCGGTAACGCCGGTTCCCGTACCCATTGCCGATAATCGTGGGTTCCAGCGATGGCCAGCGGCATGACGCCCAGGCAATATAGCAGCTCCACCGGCAGCCACTCCAAGGCGATAATCCGCGAGGGGACCGCCGTCCCGCCGGCCCGAACCGCCGAAGAGCATAATAATGGCGAGATGAACAACGCCTTTAGCAGCCGCCGCCGATTGAAATGAGTCACGTCACCAGGCGGCTGCATTAAATCACAAAGCTCACCGGTGCGCCGCCGCTCGGATGAGGCAGTATGCCCATCGGGATGCCGTAGATATGCTCCAACACCTCGCCGCGCATCAGCTCCGCCGGCGTCCCTTGGGCAATCATGGCGCCGTTGCGCAGCGCCACCAGCGAATCGCAATAGCGCGCCGCCATGTTGATATCATGCAGCACGGCGATAACCGTCAGGCCGCGCTGATGGCTTAACCGCTTAATCAAGGCCAGCACCTCGACCTGATGGGCTATATCCAATGCCGACGTTGGTTCATCAAGCAACAGGCATCGGCTGTCCTGCGCCAGCGTCATGGCCAGCCAGGCGCGCTGGCGTTCGCCGCCGGAGAGACTATCCACCAAGCGCTGAGCCAGGGATCGCAGCCCTACGGCCTCGATGGCATCGTCCACCTGCTGACGGTCGGCGCTGCCGAAACGCCCTAGCGCGCCATGCCAGGGATAACGCCCCAGGGCCACCAGCTCACGTACCGTCATTCCCTCCGCCGCCGGCAACTGCTGCGGCAAATAGGCCACTTGCCGCGCAAACGCCTTGCTTTCCCATTGCCCCACCGGCTTATCGTTAAGGCGCGCCACGCCGCCGGTCGCCTCATGATGGCGACCCAGTATTTTCAACAAGGTGGATTTACCCGAACCATTATGGCCAATCAGTCCGCAGACTTTGCCCTGGGGGAAGGAGAAGGTCAGCGGTTGGAGTAATACCCGTCCCGGCAGCGCAAAACTCACTTGGTCCAAAAAGAACGTGGCGTTCTGCGGCGTTGCGGTGGCGGTAGCTAAAGGAAACGCAGTGTCTTGCATAGGCCCAATAAAGCAAATGATAATTATTCAAAGAAGTAATGATAGGCGGAAGGGATTGTTTACTGCAAGAGGTAATCGTTTATGCCGTGCGAACGGGCATGAATATGTTGGTCATCAAACGCAAACACCCCGGCGTACCGGGGTGTTTTTCGACTTATTTACCGAACATGTCCTTTATCCAGCCCGCGACGCCGTCGCTACCTTCCTGTTGGTTAGGCTGCTGCTGATTGGGCTGTTGACCCGACTGCTGGTCCGGTTGCTGCTGGTCCGGTTGCTGCTGGTCCGGCTGCGTTGCCGCCGGCTGTTGCGGCGCCGGCTGGCTGGCCAGGCATAACGACTCGGGGCTGTCGGTCCATACCGGGATCACCCGCAGGCTGCTATCGCTGTTGCAGACGAAGTTACCGGCATAATCGATGGACATCTGATTGATCCCCTCCGGCGCGACCACGTTCAGCACTAACGGCGGCTGGTTCTCCAAATAGCGGCGATAGAGCGTCAGCGCGCCGTTGGCGCCGGTTAGCTTGGCCGGACCGTTATTGTCACGTCCCACCCAGCTGATGGTAACTTCCTTGCCGTCCACCCCGGCGAACCAACTGTCGCGCAGATCATTGGTCGTCCCGGTTTTACCCGCCAGATGAAAATTCGGGAATTTCACCGCCAGCGAGCGAGACGTACCGCGCGCCACGACCTGCTGCATACCATATAACGTGAGGTAAGCCGCCTGGGCCGGCACTACCCGTTCCGCCTGGGGGAAACTTTGGTAGAGGACTTTACCGTCTTCGGCGATCACCGACCTGACCGCCGATAACGGCGCGCGATTGCCTCCGCTGGCAATGCTCTGGTATTCCTGGGCCACTTCCATCGGCGTCAGGCTTATTGCGCCCAGCAGCATGGCCGGCACCGGAGTGATCACCTCTTTAGGTATACCCAGTTTTTGCAGCGTCGTGCTGATATCCGCCAACCCCACCGACAGGCCTAAATTAACCGTGGGGACATTGAGCGAATTGGCCAGCGCGTCCACCAGCATCACCTTGCCGCGGAATTGACGATCATAGTTTTTCGGCGCCCATAGCGTGCCGTTGGGTTGCTTAAGCGAGATGGGCTCATCGGCGAGCCAGGTGTTCAGACGATACTTATCCGGTTCGCTCAGCGCGGTCAGATAGGTCGCCGGTTTCGCCAGCGATCCCACCGGCCGGCGGGCTTGCATCGCGCGGTTAAACCCGGCGAACTGCGGCTGAGATCCCCCCACCATGGCGCGAACTTCACCGCTGAATCGATCCACAACCACCATCGCGGCTTCAAGATCGTTGACGCCACGTCCGGCACGCAGCGCCGGCACCCCGGCCTCCACCGCCTTTTCCGCCGCATCCTGTGAAATGGGATCCAGCGTCGTAAAGATTTTCACCCCTGACAGACCGTCAATCTTGTCGCCCAGTTTTTCCTGCAACTCCTGGCGCACCATCTGCATAAAGGCCGGCTGGGGAGTGATCACCCCGCCGCGCGGTTGCACGCCCAACGGTCTGGCGCTCAGCATATTATATAAATCACCATCTATAACCTGTTGGTCTTGCAGCAATTTTAGCACCAGATTCCGGCGTTCAAGCGCCAACTGAGGATTGCGCCAGGGGTTATACAACGACGCGCCCTTGACCATACCCACCAGCATCGCCTGCTGATCGAGACTCAGTTCGTCCACCGGCCGGCCGAAATAGTACAGGCTGGCCAAAGGGAAACCGCGAATCTGATCGCTGCCGCTCTGACCGAGATACACCTCGTTCAGGTACAGTTCAAGGATCCGATCCTTGCTATAGCGATAATCCAGGATCAACGCCATATAGGCTTCATTGACCTTGCGCCATAGGGACCGTTCATTGGTCAAAAACAGATTTTTGACCAATTGCTGGGTTAGCGTGCTCCCACCCTGTACGGCGCGTCCGGCGGTAATATTGGCTAGAAGCGCCCGGGCGATGGAGCTGAGGCTGATCCCGTCATGCTCATAAAAATGGCGGTCCTCGGTGGCGATCAGGGTTTGCACCAGCAAATCGGGGAAACCGGCCCGTGGGACAAACAGCCGCTGCTCGCCGTTGGCCGACTGCAGCATGGTGATCAACCGGGGATCGACACGGAAAAAGCCAAAATTGCGCTGCGTATCCTGATTTTGAATCTGCAGCAGCCGGTCGTGATCGAAGGTCAGTACCGCATGTATCTGCGGCTCCTTGCCGTCGGGAAAATCAAACGGCCGCCGTAACATATCGATACTGTTGGCCCGTACGGAAAACTCTCCGGCGCGGGTAATGCGGGTCACCTGGCGATACTGCATCCCTTCAAGCAGATTGACCATTTCGCTTTTATTGTAAGGCATGCCCGGTTCAAGGCTGACCATGCGGCCATAAACCGCCGCCGGGAGTTGCCATACTTTGCCATCGATACGGCTGCGGACCTGTGCGTCCAGATAGACGCCGTAGATCACCAGCAGGATCGCCAGCACCAAAAAGAGTTTGATGAATAATCTAAGCAGGCGACGTTTCTTTTTCGGCGGACGCGATTTTCCTTTACGCGGCGGCATTGGCTTTTCCTCTTGGTCATCCCGATCGTCATCGTGCTCATCATAGTCGTCCCGGTTACGTCGCACCGGCGGCTTATTGGTTGCTTTATGGCCGGACGGTCTTCCGTGACGTCCAATAGGTTCGCGATCATCCCCAGACATCGTTGTGATTCTCCATACTACCGGCGGATAAGCCGCCTATTCTATCCCTCAGCCCTGAAACCCGGCAGAGGAAACCTCTGAAATCATTATTGTTGATACTTTTTGGTGCGCCTGGTCGGTACCGCCTGGGCCGGATTATCCGGCCATACGTGTTTGGGGTAACGTCCTTTCATCTCTTTTTGCACTTCACGGTAGGCGCCTTGCCAAAAAGCCGCCAGATCGCGGGTAATCTGCAACGGATGGCGCGCGGGCGACAAGAGCTCCAGCACGATGCCCACCCGTCCTAACGCCACCGCAGGGCTTTGCCGCTCGCCAAACATTTCCTGCAACCTGACCGCCAGCACCGGCGGCTCGCCACGCTGATAGCGGATCGGCAGCCGGCTACCGGTGGGCACAGTGTAGTGGCTGGGCAGCGCACTATCCAGCTGTTGACGCTGCGCGTAGTGCAATAACCTCGCCAAGGCTTCGCCAAGATTGACCTGCCGCAGGGCGCGGACATCATGCACGCCGCGCAGCGAGGGTTGCAGCCACCGCGGCAAGGTTGCCAACAGCGTGGCATCATCCACCGCGGGCCATTGACGGTCCGGCAACCATTCCCTGGCGCAAAACAGACGTTCACGCAGCTGTACCGCTGGTTCATCCCAGTTCAGTACCGATAATCCCTGCTCGATAATCCACTCCGTCAGCGCCTGCTGCATCAGCTCGGCGGAAGGCTTGGCCTGTGGCTGTTCGCGCAGTACCAGTTGACCCAACTGTTCCCGACGCAGCACCCGCAGAGCGCCTTTTTCCTTATCCCATGCCATCGCGGTATTGACGGTCAGCCACTCCGGGTAATCGGCGGTTAGCGCGGCGATATCCACCGGCAACGCTAGCCTGATGCTCGCGTCGGGACCGGGCGCCAACTGAATTAAACCCGCCGCGATTATCCATTCATTGCCCGACAATGCATCATCGGGTGACAGCGCCGCACCCTGGCCATTGGCCAATTGATAGCGCCCGGTCGTATCGCGGCGGCGGGCGATACGATCGCGATATCCCCAGGCCAGTAATCCGGGCGCCAGCGCGCCATCCGGGGTGCCCCAGCGCGGCGACAGCCGCTTGGCCAATTGTTTGGCGCGGCGTAGCCAGTGAGGCAACGGGTGCGCCAGATGGTCGCGCAAATCGGTCGACCCGCTTCTTGGCGGCTCCTCCAGGATTGCCGCCAGCAGGGCGGCGGTGGCCAGACCGGCAGTCGTATTATTGCCATGGCAAAGCATCGCGGCCAGCCGCGGGTCGCAGCCCAAGGCTCCCATGCCGCGCCCGGCCGACGTCAGCCGTCCCGCTGCGTCGATCGCGCCCAGCTCGAGCAGAGTCCGGTTGGCGGCGGCCAGCATGGGCTCGGTCGGTAGATCGAGCCAGCTTAGCTGCCGCAGATCGTTACAGCCCCACTGCAGCAGCTCCAGGCAAAATCCACTTAAGTCGCTTTGCAATATCTCCGGTTGGCTATGTTCGGGCGCGCGCTCGGCCTGCCCCTGGCTAAACAGATGCCAACATACCCCCGGCGACAGCCGTCCGGCGCGGCCTGCGCGCTGCGCCATTGACGCCTGGCTGATGCGCTGGGTTTTCAGCCGGCTCAGGCCGCTGCGCGGATCGAACTCGCTTATTCGCTCCAGTCCGCAGTCCACCACCAGCCGAATACCTTCGATGGTCAGGCTGGTTTCAGCAATATTGGTCGCCAACACCACTTTGCGCCGGCCTTCGGGAGCCGGCCTAATGGCGCGCTGCTGCTCGTCCAGCGACAGCGCACCATACAGTGGGCAAAGGTCCACATCCGCTTCCACGCTGGCGCCGAGCAGGGACAAGACGCGGCGAATCTCGCCCACCCCAGGTAAAAACAGCAGCAGTGAACCCGCGTATGACCGTAACATCCGTCCCACCGCGGCGGCGATTGCCGGTTCAATGCGGCCCTGAGCGGGCAAAGGATGGTAGGCTCGCTCCACCGGAAAACTGCGGCCGATGGAATAAATGGCCGGCGCGTCCGGCAGCAGCGATATCAACCGCCGATCGTCCAGGGTCGCCGACATGATCAGCAACCGTAAATCCGTGCGCAACCCCCGCTGCACATCCAATAACAACGCCAGCGCCAGATCGGCCTGCAGGCTGCGTTCGTGAAATTCATCCAGAATCACCAGGGATACGCCGTTCAGCTCCGGATCCTGTTGCAGCATCCGTGTCAATATCCCCTCGGTCACCACCTCAAGCCGCGTGGCGGGACCGCTGCATGTTTCGGCGCGCATCCGGTAACCCACGGACTGCCCAGGGTTTTCGCCCAGCAGCTGTGCCAATCGCAACGCCACGTTTTTGGTTGCCAGACGGCGCGGCTCCAGCATCAGCACCCGTCCCGGCAGCCCGGCGCGCCGTAGAATCTCCAGCGGCAGCCAGGTGGATTTACCCGCGCCCGTAGGGGCGTGCAGCAGGATCTGCGGAGCGGTTTGCAACGCGGTAAGCAGTTCATCGACAATGGCACTGACCGGTAAGGACGTCACGACAACTCCATAAAAGGTTAACATTCCGCGGCGGGCATTGTAGCATCGCTTGAATGAAGAACTGAAATAAGCAACCCGATGACCGCAAGCCGCCGACTTTTTTTCGCCTTGGCATTACCCGAGGCCATTGGTCACCAGATTATCCAGTGGCGCGCCGAACAATTCCCCATGGAAACCGGCCGGCCGGTGGCGGAGGGAAATTTGCATTTGACGCTGGCGTTCCTGGGCGAGGTCAGCGCCGATAAGGAGCGTGCATTGATAAACGCTGCCATCCGATTGCAACAAAAGTCCTTTAACTTCGCGCTGGACGATTGCGGGCATTGGCCCGGTTCCGGGGTGGTATGGCTCGGTATGCGCCGCGCGCCGCGCGGGCTGCTGCAGTTGGCGCAATGGTTGCGCTCACGCGCCGCCCGCAACGGCTGTTACCAGAGTCCGTTACCTTTTCATCCGCATATCACGCTATTCAGGCAGGCGAATAACGCGGTAGCCCTGCCTCCGGGTACGCCGGGATGGCATGTCGATACCCATGGATTCGGGCTGTATGCGTCGATATATCAGCATGGACGTACCCGTTACGAACTTTTGGAAAACTGGCCGCTGGCCTCACGAGAAGGATCCGCCCCGGAAAGTCTATGAAATTCAGCCCCGATTTAAAACCCGCCCGACTGGTGCTGCGCTATAAGCGTTTCCTGGCGGATGTGATTACGCCAGAAGGGGAAACGCTCACCATTCATTGCGCCAATACCGGTGCCATGACCGGCTGTGCGGTACCCGGCGACAGGGTTTGGTACTCTACGTCAGATAATCCAAAACGTCGTTATCCATATAGTTGGGAACTAACGGAAACCACCGGTGGTCAATGGATAGGGGTAAATACGCTGCGCGCCAATCAGTTAGTGGGCGAAGCGCTACACGCGGGAGTGATTCCCGAACTCGCCGGCTATGATAAACTGACTGCGGAAGTACGCTACGGTGTAGAAAATAGTCGGATTGATTGGTTATTAGCAGCGGAAAATCGTGCCAACTGCTATATTGAGGTGAAATCCGTCACATTGCTGCAACAGGAGTCAGGGTACTTTCCGGATGCGGTGACGTTACGCGGACAAAAGCATTTAAGAGAACTACAAGCAATGGCGGAATTGGGCCAGCGTGCCGTATTATTCTTCGCGGTGTTACACACCGGGATTACCCGGGTAGCTCCCGCCCGGCACATTGATCCAAATTATGCCGATTTGGTATTGCAGGCGCGGCGCAATGGCGTAGAGATTCTTTGTTACGGTGCGCAATTATCACCTGACGGTATGTGGCTAGATCACAAATTGCCGTTATTTATTTAAAGGCGGGTTTGAAGGAAATTGGGTAAAACATCCCGATTTTCCTTAGCTTACCCTCCCGCCCGATACGCCTTTCTCCACAGTCTTGTCAAGGGGGCGTCAGGAATAATTGCCAACTACCACGCCATCTGTTATTTATAGCGGCCTGTTTTTTCCCCACGTTGGGGATCGATATATCCTATAGATTTCGAGTTGCGGGCAGCCGGATGGCAAAAGAACGCCAAAGAGCTTACCAAAAGGGTGATTGGCGTTCGCGCGCTGCCGCTGTCCAGCAACGTGAAAGATGACGGGTATAGTGCGTGTTAAGAAGGAGAAGCAACATGCAAGAAGAGCAAGACCGTAAGACATCCTCCTTGAGCATTCTCGCCATCGCCGGGGTGGAACCATACCAGCAGAAGCCGGGCGAAGAGTATATGAACGCAGCCCAACTGCTGCATTTTCGCCTCATCCTCGATGCATGGCGTAATCAGTTGAGGGACGAAGTGGGCCGTACCGTTTCACATATGCAGGATGAAGCGGCCAACTTCCCGGATCCGGTGGACCGTGCCGCGCAGGAAGAGGAGTTCAGCCTCGAGCTGCGTAATCGCGATCGGGAGCGCAAGCTCATTAAGAAGATCGAAAAAACGCTGAAGAAAGTCGAAGATAAAGATTTCGGCTATTGTGATTCATGCGGCGTTGAGATTGGTATTCGCCGCCTGGAAGCGCGGCCGACCGCCGATTTGTGCATTGATTGCAAAACCCTGGCTGAAATCCGCGAAAAGCAGAAGGCCGGCTAAAAATCAATCTGGATTACCGCGGTGTCGCCCAAGGAACAGGGCCGGGACACCGCGATTTCCATGCAGATTCGCCTTTCCTAAACTATGGCTGCACACAGCACTTACCTGGGGCGTTTTGCCCCATCGCCCTCGGGCACCCTACATTTCGGCTCGCTGGTCGCCGCGCTGGGAAGCTTTCTTCAAGCCCGGTCGTATCGTGGCCAATGGCACGTTCGCATCGAAGATATTGATCCCCCCCGCGAGATCCCCGGCGCCGCCGACGCCATTTTACGGCAATTAACTCACTATGGACTGTACTGGGACGGGCCGGTAGTCTATCAATCCCAACGCAGTCAAGCCTATCTGGACGTCTTGTCAGAGCTGGCGCGGCAAGGCCTCAGTTATAATTGTGACTGTACCCGCGCCCGCATACAACAGCTCGGCGGACTGTATGACGGACATTGCCGCCAGCGCTGTTTATCCACACGGCATGCCGCCGTACGCCTGCGCCAGACGCGTCCCGTACTGTCTTTTATCGATCGTCTGCGCGGCGAAATCCACGCCGACCCGGCGTTGGCGCGGGAAGATTTTATCATTCGCCGTCGCGACGGCCTGTTTGCGTATAATCTGGCGGTGGTGGTTGACGACGCGGCGCTTGGCGTGACCGAGGTGGTGCGCGGCGCGGATCTTATCGAACCGACCGTTCGCCAATTGGCACTCTACCGGCAATTGGGTTATAAAGAACCCGGTTATCTGCACTTGCCGCTGGCGTTGACCCCTGCCGGTACCAAATTATCCAAGCAGAACCACGCGCCGACACTCTCTGATGGCGACCCCCTACCGGTGCTGGCCGATGCGTTAGTTTTTTTAAATCAACCGTTAGCGCAAGGGTGGCGGGATTTGACCCTTGAGAGTATGTTAGACTGGGCCATTAGGCATTGGTCCCCGGCGTCCATTCCCCTTGCGCCGCAGGACACAACGCATACCCATCCATTCTCAAAGGATGTGGGGTGAGCTATGATGAGCCGTTGTTTTTAGATGCTCCTGTTTATTTGTTACTATTGAGGTGTACTATTTTTACCCGAGTAGCCAACTTCTGCCGTAAGG
>JAATGH010000317.1 GCA_015654745.1 Enterobacterales bacterium | reverse complement strand
TTTAATGCCCTTGGCGCGCGCCGCTTCGATCGCGCGAATGATATTGGCCGAATTGCCGGAAGTAGAGATACCGAGCAGCACGTCGCCCGGATTGCCGAGCGCTTCGATATAACGTGAAAACACAAAATCAAAACCGAAATCATTACTGACGCACGATAAATGACTGGGATCGGAAATGGCGATGGCCGGATAGGCTGGACGGTTGTCGCGATAACGGCCGGTGAGTTCTTCGGCAAAATGCATGGCGTCGCAATGGGAACCGCCGTTGCCGCAGGAGAGCACTTTGCCCCCATTCTTGAATGAGGCGGCGATAAGGGTCGCCGCGTCTTCCACGCTTTGAATATGGCGGTCGTCGGCCAGAAAGTTGGCCAACGTCGTCGCGGCTTCGTTAAGTTCACTGCGAATCAAGTCCTGATACATGGATTCCTCGGTATAAGCTGGCTAAATAATTAATGATTCCAGTCACCAGTTTACCGGATTGGCGAAAGCGCGAGAAGCAAAGTTGGCCTTTCCTGCTTGCGTTACCTCATGTAAATCGCTGTTTTGCGATGAACCGATCACATTGACGGCGCCGCGGACATATCCCGGAAAAGAATCCGCGCCCGCCGGCGCCGCACTAAAATACAACCGTCTTATTGATAACTACCTTCAATAATCTCGACGAGTTTGTCCGCCAGCGTTTGATCAATCCATTCGCGTGGCAATGAACCCGTTTTCGCCAATTCGAAATTACGCATATCAACCTTTAGATACGCCTGCGACTCCAGCAACACCCGTTGCGCATCCTGGCGTGGAATGATAATCACACCATCGGCGTCGCCCAGCACGATATCGCCCGGGCAAACGTGGATCTTGCCGCAGGCGATAGGCACGTTGATTTCCCCCGGGCCGTCCTTGAAGGGACCGCCTGGCGTATGGCCGGCGGCATACATGTGATAATCCATTTTGGAAATACCATCAATATCGCGGATGGGGGCATCCAGCACCAGTCCTTCGATGCCGCGATGGCGGGCATAGGTGGTAAGGACTTCGCCCATCAGCGATTGGCTGCGGTCGCCTTCATTGGAGAGGATAATTACGTCGTTTTTACCTGCCATATCCAACGCCTTATGTAACATCAAATTATCGCCCGAGCGGCCCTTTACCGTAAGCGCGATGCCGCACATAACCGGTTTTTTCGGCGCGCTCCACAGCCTGATATCGCATGATAACGCGGGTAATCGGCTCATGCAGTCGGCCACCACCGCAGCGGGTAGTTGCCGAAAGGCTTGCAGGTATTGCACTGCGCCCATGGGTCTTTGCAAAAAAATTCGGTTGCCTATTGTCATGTTCATTCCTCCACTGATGGTTAAAGTTGTTGCTCAAATTTTTCGGCTACGGAGATTTGCTCGGCGGTGGTCTCGCGGGTAAAGGCGCCGCTTAAGCGCGTCCCGTCCACCGAGTCGTAATAACGCAAGGCTTCCGGTCTTAACCAGCGCTGTACCCGTGAAGGCATGTCGAAGCCAATCAGCAGGATCACCACGGAGGTTAAAGCAAAAGACAAACCGCCAAGCGCGGTGCCCAGACTGAAATTTTTGGCAATGGTGGCTCCCAGGACCGGCGCCAGCGCGCCGCCCAAAGAGCCGATGTTATAAATAAACCCGAGATTGGCCGCGCGCTGATCGGTATCAAAATAGCCGCTGATCATTTTGGCTAATAACCCGCCCACACCCTGGCTAAACAACTGTTGCAGGAAGATCAGGATGCATAACAACCAGACGCTCGACCCGGTCAGGGCAAACACGGGAATAACCAACATCTGGGCAATCAGCAGGCTGAGTACATACGTTTTGCGGGTGCCGTACCGATCCCCGGCGATACCGGCGACGCAGCAGCCCAAGCCCATACCGAACCGGCTAAAGGAAAACACCAGCGCGACGATTTCCGGCGCGTAATGCAGTTCGGTTTTCAGGTAAGTGGGCAATAGGGCATGGATAGGCCAACCGTATAAAAAGACGCAAAGGATCATCACGGTCAGCATCAAACTGGTGGGCCACCGTTTACCGCCGCTCTGCACCAGAAACGAGATGAAAATGATGGCGGTGATGACCCCGAGCAGCGCCACCAGCGCCGGGGCGGTACCCTGCTCAAAGCAGAGATAAAGTGCGGCGGCGGCGACCAGGGACATGATAACGTTCATCATACGGGTGGCTTTATGCGGACCGCGATATAATACGTCGATCATGGTGACCACCGGAGCGCTGGTATTATCCCGGTGTTTCGCCCACTCTTCGGCTTCCGGAATGGCGCGCCTCAGCCACAGCGCATACATGATGGGAATAATGCCCAGATAAAATAATACGCGCCAGCCCCACAGCGGGACGACCAAACTATAGGCCAGCACCGACAGAATGGCCCCGGCGGAAAACCCGGAATTAAGAAAGGCGCTGGCCTTATTGCGCATATCCTTTGGCCAGGTTTCGATCACATACGCTGAACTGGTGCCATATTCGCCGGCCATCCACACGCCCACCAGCACCCGTGCGATAAACATCCAGGTATAATTGGGCGCCAACCCGCAGGCCAGCGTCCCGCCGGCGAACAGCACGATGCTGGTTACCATCGCGCTTTTTCGGCCCCATTTATCACCCATGGCCCCCAACGCCAAACCACCAAACCACCGTAGGATAAACGCAGCGGAAACCAGCCCCGCCGCCTCGACGGTGGACACATGGAATTCCGCCATAATTTCGGTCAGAACCAGAGTGATAATGACAAAATCAAAACCATCCAGCATATACCCCATCCAGGCGGCCCAGAACGCTTTCCATTGCGGGCGGGTGATGCGGTAAAACCAGTGGGGTTGTGGAACGATCTTATTCATCTTTCACCTCAATGGGATAAACGCGGTGCAATAATGTAGACATAAAGTCACCTGATTCAGTTAGCCGGCGTTAACGCCACGTTGCGAACGAAATAACTGTCGAGATTATCGAACACGTTATCCGCCATCGCCTGGCGCGTTTCTTTGGTACCGCTGGCGATATGCGGCGTTATCACCACATTGTCCATAGTAAAAAACGCCTCTGGAATATGCGGTTCGTGTTCATACACGTCCAGGCCCGCGCCTCGCAGAGCGCCAGTACGTAATGCATCAATAAGATCCGCTTCGTTAACCAGCGAACCACGCGCGATATTTATCAGGGTGCCGTCAGCACCAAGGGATGCAAAAACACGTTTATCGATGGTACCCGGGTTAGCGCCGCCGCCAGGCAGGGAAAGCACCAGAAAATCGCTAAACTCGGCCAGGGCGTAAATGTTCTCAAACCGTTGATAATCAGCGTGGACAATACCTGGACGGTCGCAATACCCCACCTGCATATCAAACGCCCTGGCACGGCGGGCAATGGCCGATCCGATTTTGCCCAAACCCAGGATGCCCATCCGTTTGCCGCTGACCTTATGGCCTAGCGTGGGCGCGGATAGCAGCCATTGTCCCGAACGCGCAAATCTGTCTTGCAAAACCATTTGCCGTGAGGTGGCCAGGACCAGCCCCATGGCCAAATCGGCCACATCGCCGGTTAAAATATCCGAGGTCACGGTAACGATAATATTTCTGCGCCGGGCCTGTACTAAATCAATACCGTCGGTGCCCACACCGAATACGACAATAATTTCCAGGTTGGGCAATCCGGCCATAATCGAGGCATCCAGCCCGATGTCGCCGCGGGTGACCACCGCCTTAACGCTCGCGCCGACGGTGCATAAATATGCGTCGGTATTTTTTTGCGTATATAAAAAGCAACAATTAAATCGCTGGGTTAAGCGCTGCGTCAGTTCATCCATTAGCGGCGCGATAACCAATACGTTTATCGGGTCATTATTCATGGCACTCTCTTTATAAATGAAGATTAATAATATCGTTATGGTTTAATAACTAAATTGTTTCGCCTTGGAAAATATCAAAACCGACATCGATGGTACAGATTACCGGGCGTGAATTTATTTTATTTATCAGCATTTCCGCTGATAGTTTTCCAATAGCAAATCGTGGCGTAATCACGCTTGCCAACGTAGGCGTTACCGTCTTGCCGATATCCAGCCCATGGAACCCGGCAATGGAGATCGTGTTAGGTACGGCGATATTTTTCCGTAAACATTCGAATAGGACGCCGACCGCAATATCATCGTTAGTGCAGAATATGCCGTCCGGTTGAACCGGTTCCTTTAATGCCTGCTCAAGCATAAGGGCACCAAGCGAAAAAGAAGATATTTTATTCGGCGTCAGTCGATAAACCGTTAGGCCATGATCTTCCATCGCCTGTTGATAACCGGCATAGCGCTGATTATCGCGTTGATCGTCGCGAGAACTAAAATAGTAGATACGTTTTTTCCCTCGGCCGATCATGGTCGTCACCATGTCATAAGCGGCCATATGGTTATTAAACCCGACCTCAATATCAATGTGGGGTTCTAACGTATCCATAATTTCCACGATAGGAATATTGGCAGCGTTTAAAAAACCACGTGCTCGGGGTGTATGGGACTTTTCGCACAACACCAGACCCTCGACATCATAAGACATCAGGTTGAGAATTTGCTTTTCTTCCGACTCCGCCGAATAGTTATATTCTGATATCAGCAATTGAAAACCATATTGACCGGTTACCGATTCCATGCCTGCTAAAATATCGGCAAACACTTGGTTTTGAAATGAAGGAATCAGTATGCCGATCGCGTTACTTTTAGCATTCAGCATAATATTCGCTGAACGACTCGGCACGTAATGGATATCTTCCAATACCTTGGTTATTTTTTCCCGGGTGACGAGACTCACGCTATCGGGTTCTCGCAAACAACGGCTTACGGTCATTTTTGTCACGCCGGCGAGCTCTGCAATATCCCGCAGGCTTACCCGATGATTACGCATTACTTAATCCTTGCGAAATACCCGATTAACAACAACCCCGGCCACGGGCCGCTTTCAACTCTGCGATTACACCGCCACCAGCATGCCGCCATCAACAAACAGTAAATGGCCGTTGACAAAGTCGGACGCTTTAGACGATAAAAAGATGGCCGAGCCGATCAACTCTTCCGGATCGCCCCAACGGGCCGCCGGGGTGCGCTTGCATAACCATTGGGTAAAGTCCCGATCCTCAACCAGGGCCCGCGTCATCTCCGTCTTGAAATACCCTGGCGCGATACCGTTGATTTGAATATTGTACCTGGCCAGCTCTACGCACATGCCTCTGGTCAGCATTTTCACCGCTCCCTTTGACGCGGCATAGGGGGTGATCGTATCCCGCCCCAGTTCACTTTGCATGGAACAGATATTGATTATTTTGCCCGCATTACGCTTGACCATATGCCGGGCCACGGCCTGGGACACCAGGAATACCGACTTTTGATTCACGTTAATCACCGCGTCCCAATCCTGTTCTGGAAAGGACAAAAAGGGGTGGCGACGCTGAATACCGGCGTTGTTAATCAGTACGTCAATAGCGCCGATGCGTTGCTCTATAGCCGCCACTGCAGATTGCACCTGGTCTGACAACGTAACATCAAAGGGTGCGCCGTAGGCGGTAACTCCTAGTCGGCCGAGCGCTTCCACTGCCGCGTCAGTACGTTCGGCGGTGGTATCGTTAATGATGATTTCAGCGCCCTGCTCTCCTAATCCTTTCGCCAGCAAAAAGCCTATGCCTTGGGCGGATCCTGTAATCAAAACCTTCTTGCCGGTCATGGAAAATATGTTTGTCATGCGAGATTCCCTACCTAATAGCCGTGCTATGACGGGTCAAAAAACAATCTGAACTTTAGAGGCGACGGACTTATTGCCAGCAAATTCCATCGCTTCTGTAAAATCACGTTGCGCATATTCAGCCGACAGCAAAGGCAGCGGATCGATAATATTCTGTTCCAGCCATTCCACCGCCGTACGGAATTCCCCGACAAACCGGAACGTACCGGTTAAGCGCAGCTCCTTGGCGATCACCGTCATCATGGGAAACTCCGGTATCGCCCCACCCATGCCCACCAGCACGATAGTGCCTTTGGCTCGGGTCACGTCCAAACAACGCCCGAGCGAAGAGGGATGCCCCGACGCCTCAAACGTGATATCGAAAAAGCCTTTGTCCGCCTGGTAATCAATCCAGTCCTGGGCATCGGGGGCCAATGATTTATCTGCCCCCAGCGTGAGCGACAGCTGTCGACAACGCTCGCTGGGATCGGCGGTAACAATTTCCGCTGCCCCTTTGGCTTTCGCCACGGCGACCACCAGGCTGCCGATGGGCCCGACGCCGGAGATAAATACGCGCCGGCCATGAATATCGCCGGCCTGATTCACCGCGTGGATGGCCACGGCCAGCGGCTCGGCAAATACCATAATGCGGCCATCAACGGACGGATCGAATGGAATACACTGTTCGCTGTCCACGATTTTATATTGGGTGAACCCCCCATCAATATGCGGGAAATACATCGCACTGCCAAAGAAACGCATCTCTACACATTGGTTTTCATCGCCGCCCAGACAATATTTGCAAACATGGCATGGTTTACTGGGATTAATTGCCACCGTGCGGCCTTTTGCCAGCGCCGGGTTGTCCGAGACGACGACTTCGCCGATAACTTCATGACCGAGAATCATGGGCGATTTAACCGCATAAGCGCCAACCTTACCATGTTGGTAATAATGCAAATCCGAGCCACAAATGCCGCCTCGCGTTATTTTCACCAACGTACCACGGCCATCATAATTAACATCCTGGCGTTTGATATCCAGGTTTTTAATACCGGAAACCACGCAGGCTTCAGACGTCATTTTCATCGCATTTTTCCATAATTAATTTCAAACAGTAGACAACACGTGCACTCATATAAAATATGATACGCATCACGCTAAATTAAAATTACACTGCCTTGTTACGCTTAACGCCACCCGGCTCACGCAAAGCCGACATCACCTATTGTGCATGACCGTATTTTATGAGCACACAGATAGCCACGGAGAGAATAAACCTGCCGAAATCATTCATTAATACATTAGACTGTCTCACCGAGGAAAATATTAAAACCAACGTCAAGACATGTTTCTGTTTTTATATTTTGTATTTTGTTGATAATCATTTCACCCGCCAGTTTACCCATTTCCCAGCGCGGAGTGATAACGCTAGCCAATAACGGCGTTACCGCCTTACCAATATCCAGGCCATGAAATCCGGCGACCGCCATATCTTGAGGAATACAATATCCCCGCTTAAGACATTCAAATAATACGCCCACCGCCAAATCATCGTTAATACAGAAAAATCCATCGGTTTGGGGAAAATCCGCTAGTGCCTGCTGGCATAACTCGGCGCCCAGCAGCGATGACGACACTCTATCCGGAGTGATTCTGTGAACGGTCAGGCCGTGGCCGTTCACGGCATCCTGATAACCGCTGAAACGCAGTTGGTCACGATAATCGGAATAGGTGCTGATATAACAGATATTCCGTTTCCCCGAATCGATCATGGCGCAGACCATGTCAAAAGCCGCCTGTTTGTTGTTGAAACCAATCGCACAATCCAACCTGGGACTCGTGCTATCCATCATTTCCACTATGGGCAAACGTGTTGCCTGTAAATAGCACATCGCCTTCAAGGAATGGCTGCTTTCACTTAAAATTAGCCCTTCGATATCACTGGATAACATCGATATTATCTGTTTTTCTTCTTCATCCTGACTGGAGTGGTATTCCGAGATCGTCAGTTTGAAACTGCTATGTTGCATGACATGTCCCAGCCCCTTGAGAATGTCGGAAAACACGGCGCTTTTGAACGTCGGGATCAATAATCCCACCGTACGGGTTTTCTGCTGAGGCAGCGTGTTTTCGCTAGTATCGATGTTGTATTCAATAGCCTGCATTACGTCATGTATTTTACTGCGCGTTTCAGAACTGACCTGTTTGGGATTGCGTAAATAGCGGCTCACAGTCATTTTGGTCACGCCCGAGAGCGTGGCGATATCCTGCAAACTCACCCGATGGTTACGCATAACATATTTTCCTGGTTGTAGGTGCCATCACACAATACGCGCTACACCGGTCAATTCAAACGGCTCGTTAATCACATGGCGTGGAGGCATTAAACGGGTTTACTTGAATTAAATATGTGATGTTAATCACATGATTTTTTTGTTACATCGCATTGTTACGCTTAACATTAACAGCGTCACATAAGCCGGTTAACGGAGGCTTATCCTCACGCTGGCCGATGTTGCTCTTTTGCATTACAGCACGATAGGGGTTATTAGCCGACAGGATACGGCTCACGCCTAACCCGATTACCAGCGCCGGCCCGGCGTCGGCCCCCCGTGGGCGCGGCAGTTTCGCGTTCTTCTTTTAGCCGTTTACCCATCTATACGTCCCGATTGTTAATTACGCTGAGCGTGTTATATTGGTTAAAAACCGGCTTTTGAGAGTGGTAATGAGCCATGAGCAGCAGGACCTTTGTTCCAGAAAGTAAACTCCCCGCGTTGGGCACCACCATTTTTACCCAGATGAGCGCCCTGGCGCAGCGGCACCAGGCGATCAATCTTTCGCAAGGCTTCCCTGATTTTGACGGCCCGGATTATCTGAAATCTCGACTGGCGCATCATGTTTCCCAAGGCGCTAACCAGTATGCCCCCATGACCGGGGCGGCGCCGCTGCGCGCGGCGATTGCGGATAAAACCGAACTTATCTATGGCTGGCGTCCGGATCCGGATCTGGACATCACCGTCACCGCCGGCGCCACCGAGGCTTTGTTTGCCGCCATCAGCGCATTGGTACGTGCCGGCGACGAAGTCATTAGCTTTGATCCCAGCTACGACAGCTATGCGCCGGCGGTGACGCTGGCCGGCGGCATCAACCATCGCATCGCGCTGCAACCACCGGCGTTTCGCGTCGACTGGGCGGCGTTTCGCGCCCGGCTCACCGATCGCACCCGGCTGGTGATCCTCAACACGCCGCATAATCCTTCCGCCACCGTCTGGCAGGCTGATGATTTCGAGCAACTGTGGCAGGCCATCGCCGAGCGTGAAATCTACGTGCTGAGCGACGAGGTTTATGAGCATATCTGTTTTGCCGCCGGCGGACACGCCAGCGTACTGGCCCATCCGGGGCTACGTCAGCGTTCGGTGGCCGTCTCGTCGTTTGGCAAAACCTATCATATGACCGGCTGGAAGGTGGGGTATTGCGTGGCGCCGGCAGCGCTTAGCGCCGAGGTGCGCAAGGTTCACCAATACCTGACGTTTTCCGTCAACACCCCGGCCCAATTGGCCCTGGCGGACATGCTGCGCGCCGAGCCGGAGCACTGGCGGGGCCTGCCCGATTTTTATCGCGGCCGCCGGGATCATCTGGTACAGGCGCTGGCCCCCAGCCGGCTTGAACTGCTGCCCTGTGAGGGGACCTATTTCCTGCTGGCCGATTACAGCGCCATATCCGATATGGATGATGTCGCCTTCTGCGAGTGGATGACCGTCCACGCCGGAGTCGCGGCCATTCCCCTGTCGGTGTTCTGCGCCGATCCGTTCCCCCACAAGTTGATCCGGCTTTGCTTTGCCAAGCAAGATGCCACCCTCGACGCCGCCGCGGAGCGTTTATGCCAACTCTAAATATCAGCCTGTTGCAGCAGCCGCTGGCCTGGATGGACGGCGAGGCGAATCTGGCCCATTTCGACACCCTGTTGGCCGACGCCGGCGGTCGAGATTTAATTGTCTTACCGGAAATGTTCACCACCGGGTTTGCCATGGAAACGGCGGGCAGCGCCCTGTCTCAGGATCGGGTGGTGGCGTGGATGCGGCAATGGGCTGTCGCCACCGATGCCATGATTGCCGGCAGTGCGGCGATACATACTGCCGACGGCGCGGTTAACCGCTTTTTATTGGTGGAGCCACAGGGCCAGGTGCACTGCTATGATAAGCGCCATCTGTTCCGCATGGCCGATGAGCATCACTATTACCAGGCCGGCCAGCAACGGCGGGTCGTCGCCTGGCGCGGCTGGCGCATTCTGCCGCAGGTCTGTTACGACCTGCGTTTCCCGGTATGGTCGCGTAATCTTGGAGATTATGATTTGGCGCTGTATGTCGCCAACTGGCCGGCGCCGCGCGCCAATCACTGGCAAACGCTGCTGGCGGCGCGGGCAATTGAAAACCAGGCGTATGTCGCGGGTTGCAACCGCGTGGGCACCGACGGCAACGGACATCAATATAGCGGCGACAGCCGCATCATCGACCCGATGGGCAATGTATTGGTCCAGGGTGAACCGGGGGTCGCAGCACGTTTGGATGCCACATTGTCGCTGGATGTGCTGCGCCAATACCATGAAGCATTTCCAGCCGCGCTGGACGCCGACATGTTCAGCCTGGGCAAGTAGCCCGGCGCGCCGCCGTCCCATAGCTATCCCAGGCGGCCTGCAGTCCTGCCCCCTGGGGGCAGGTATAGCCAAGCCGGTTCAATACCCCTTCCAGCGCCGCCAGGGTTTGCATGACGCAGTCCTTGCGGGCATTGTAACCCATGGTGCCAATGCGCCAGATTTTACCGTGCAGTGGGCCAAACGACGTGCCTATTTCAATAGCGAAATCACTGAGCATCATCCCGCGAACCTGCTCGCCGTCGATACCCGGCGGGATCACGACGCCCAGCACGTTGTTCATTTTATGTCGGATATCGCCAAATACCGCCAGATCCATACCGCCAATGCCGGCCAGCATCGCATCACCATGTATTTTATGGCGGGCAACCGCCATGTCCACGCCCTCTTCCAGCAGCAGGCGCGCGCACTCACGCGCGGCGAACAACATACTGGTGGCTTCCGTATGGTGGTTTAACCGCTCCGGCCCCCAATAATCCATGATCATCGCGAGATCAAAATAGTTGGAGTAGATTATCTCCTCATCGCCAGGCCGGTGCAAAGGCGTACGGATACCCTCTTCCACATGGGCGCGACGGCGGATGGCGGCGGCGCAGCGATCGCTAAGCGTGACTGGCGCGCTGCCCGACGGACCGCCAAGGCATTTTTGCAGGCCGGCGGAAACCGCATCCAATCCCCAGGCATCGGCCTCCAGTGGATTACCGCCAATAGAGGCGGTCGCATCGGTATAAAATAGCACGTCGTTACGCCGGCAAATCTCACCCAATTGATCCAGCGGTTGCAGCATGGTGGTGGAGGTATCGCCCTGCACAGTCAATAATATGCGCGGCCGCACCCGCTTAATGGCATCTTCGATCCGTCCTGGCTCAAAAACGTCTCCCCAGGGTATCTCAATGGTATGCACCTCAGCGCGGCAACGGCGGGCAATCTCGCACAGCAGTTGACCAAAACGACCGAATACCGGCACCAGCACTTTATCACCAGGACAAATGACCGACATCAATACCGCTTCAATGCCGGCGCGCGACGTACCATCCACGAGCAACGTCCAGCGGTTTTCGGTGCGAAACAGCGCACGGTACATTTCCATGACCTCATTCATGTAATGGGTCATGGCCGGATCGTATTGACCGAGCAACTGACTAGCCATGGCCCGAAGGACGCGAGGATCGGCATTAATCGGCCCCGGCCCCATAAGCAGGCGGTGAGGCGGGTTGATCTGTGTGAAATGAGTCATTTACGGATTATTATCCTCGCGCGCCGGCGCAACAGAGTGTGAATAAAGATGTTCGTAGTAACATAATGACGCTAGTGATGCCCGGCGGTGCTACTCTAACCGGCCAGGCGCTGGATCGACGCGATAATTGTCAACATGACCATAGCAAGAGTAAACGCAGCATGAAAAGTGAATTTATCGATCGGCCCGCTATTTTGGCGGAAGTGAATGCCGCCTTTTATCGCTATGAACAAGCGCTCATCGTCAATGACGTGGCCATTCTGGATGAATTGTTTTGGCACGACCCCCGCGCCGTCCGCTATGGCGTCGGAGAAAACCTCTATGGTATCGAGGCCATTCAGGCATTCCGCGCAACGCGTGCGTCCGCCGGACTGGATCGTATACTGCAGAATACGGTGATCACGACCTATGGTGACGATTTAGCGGTAGCCAGCACGGAATTCTCACGTGATGATAGCGACCAGGCCGGCCGGCAAACTCAAACCTGGGTAAAACTGGCCTGCGGTTGGCGCATCGTTGCCGCCCATGTCAGCCTGCTGGGCTCAACAAGCTGATTATCCTTCCGGCCGATAAGCATTTATCGTCGCGTTCGGCGGCGATGCCCATTCGATCTCGACAGCCGCCGGTTGCATGGCGCAGGGGCATAACTTACTATGCTGGCTATTAGCCATCGATATCCCGATGGCGGGTGATATCCACCCTCGCTAAGGAGTCAAATATGCCGCTGGTCCGTATAGATATTAAAAAAAACCCCGACCCTACCTACATTAAACGCGTCGGCCGGGTGGTTTACCAATCATTGAAAAGTGCCATTAACGTTCCAGAACATGATAATTTCCAGATACTTAACGAGCACGGCGGCGATCATTTCATCTATGATGCCGGGTACTTGGGTATCAACCGTACCGATAAGCTGGTCATTATTCAGATTACCTTGAATGAAGGGCGTAGCACCGAACAAAAAAAGGCGCTCTACAAAAGCATCGCCGTCGGTCTGCATGAAGCGCTTGGCGTATCACTGGAGGACGTATTCATCAATCTTATTGAAGTGCGCAAAGAAAATTGGTCTTTCGGTAACGGCATTGCCCAATACGCCGACTAGGCCTTAAAGCCGTCCGGATAAAGCAACGCTACTTTTTACTGGAACACCGTGCCCAACGCGCACAAAGCTGGCTAGTACCGAACGAACCCGCCACCGCCAGCACGATCGGGACCAAAAAATCATGATCGATGCGGGTAAACTCGGTGATCAGCACAATGGCGGTTAGCGGCATGCTCATGGAGGATGCCAAAAACGCGGCGGCGCCGATCACTGCATAAGCCCCCATCGGCACGCCCGGCCATGCAAGACTCCATATTCCCCCCAATACCACCGCCATCAGTGCACCGTTCGACAATCCTGGCGTCAATAAGCCCCCCTCCGCGCCAGCACGCAGCGTACTGGTGGTAATGGCCACTTTGCATAGCAAGAGCATCCCCGCCATGCCAATGGTCAGCACACTGCTAAACCCTAGCTGCGCCGGTCCTTTGCCATTACCCAACAGTTGCGGCAGCCATATGGCCAAACAGCCGATAACCAGAAAATTTATCAGTGCCAATACCGGTAGCCGCCAACCGCGGGCCGCTTTATGCCGAGCCGCCGCGCTCAATCGGGCAAAACCATAGGCGGCCAGGCCAAACAAGGGGCTGGTGGCTAGCGACCACACAATCAGGCTGGCGCTGAGCGGGAAGCGCGCAACCACATATTGCGATTCAGCCCCCAACCCAATCCAGGCCACGGATGCCGCGATAGCCGATGTGGCTAATGCCATAATGGCGGCGGGCCAGTTGAAGGTCACCAGCAGCACCTCCAACACAAATATCGCACGGCCCAGCGGAACATTGTATACCGCGGCCAGCCCCGCGCCCGCGCCACAGGCAACGATCATTCGCCGTTGTTCCCGCTCCAGCCCGGCGGCATGGGATAGCCACCCGCCCACCAATGCGCCCAATTCCCGCGGCGCCACCTCACGTCCCAGGGGGGAGCCCAGCGCCACCGTACTGATTTGCAGCAGCACATGGGACACAGTGGCCACGGGTGGCATCAGCGGCACCTCGCCCTCAAGCGCCTGCTTGATGCCAACCAGCGGCCGGGCGAAACGATAAAGCGCCCACCACCCCACGCCGGCCAGGAGGCCGCACAGTCCCAGGACCAAAACCCGCCGATGGTTGGATGCCGCGCTCACGCCCATCAGGAACGTTTCCGGGCTGATAATTTTGTCCAGACTGTAGCCATAGGCGAGATGCTGTATTCCGTGCAATAGCAGCGCCAGTAACATGCCGCCAAGCCCTGCGCCTATGCCGGTTAACACCACAATCACGACCAGCAGGATAAGACGGGTAGCGGCGGGGGCCGATCGCGGCGTCGGAGTGGGCAGGATGGGAGAACGATTCAGTTGGGGATGTTGACTGCTCGGCATGTGGTTTTTTTGAATACCCTCTGCGAAAGATGACATCTGCGGGATGGCATATTTTATCCGCCTGGGTTTTCCTGCGAAAGGAGATTAGGTGATAAAATTGTCGCCAAATACCACTGAGATAGTCAATGAATTGTGCGTCGCGCATGGAATTGGCGAACATAAATGGTGTGGTGGTAAAGACGGCATGCGCATGAGGCAGCGGCGGAAAGGGCGGTGGGAACAACATGGGCCACTGCAAAATTTGCAGCGGCCCATCGGAATTTATTGGCGGTGTGGACGGGACTCGAACCCGCGACCCCCGGCGTGACAGGCCGGTATTCTAACCGACTGAACTACCACACCGCACATGTGCTTTGTCGGGAAAGCGAGGCGAATAGTACGGTTAGCACCGTACT
>JAATGH010000455.1 GCA_015654745.1 Enterobacterales bacterium | reverse complement strand
TTGTCGGACAGATCGACGTCCGTCCAGCCGGTGAAACGATTTTCATTGTTCCACTGGCTTTCACCGTGTCGTACCAGAACCAGTTTCGTTACAGCCATTGCTTGACTCCTTAAAGTCTAAAGATTTTTATAAAACTATTGGCATTATATTGCCTGCCTGGGCAGGGCGGCAACCGCTAAGGTCAAACAGAGCGAAATAAATGACCACCGCCGCCGTCGGACAGCACGGCGTTGTGGGGCAACGCCCCGGCAATATGCGCGCCAGGGCCTATAACGAGGAAATCAGAGCGCAATAAGCTGATAGCGGGTAACGGATTGATAGGCCGTGCCGGGCTGCAACCAGCAATCCGGCTGCGGATATTCCGGATGGTTCGGGCTGTCCGGCAAAAACTCGCTTTCCAACGCTACGCCGCTATAGTTGAGATATTCTCCTCCCTGGCGCGCCGGGGTGCCGGCCAGAAAATTGCCGGTATAAAGCTGTAGCGCGGGGGCTGAGGTGAATACCTTGAGCAGCACCTTACCGTCCGCCGACCAGAGCTGTGCCGCAGGGCTATCGCCGTTTTGGCAGGCCGGATAGAGCAGAAACGCATGATCGTATCCCTTCATGCGCTGCTGATCGCGATCGCGCAAAAAATCCTGAGCAATGGTTTTGGGTTGACGGAAATCCATACCCGTATGCTCAACATTGGCTAACGGCGCGCTGGGTATACCTTCGCTGTCTACGGGCAGATATTGGGTAGCATAGAGCTGCAGCCGTTGCTGACGCACGTCGGTATTCGCGCCGTCGAGATGGAAATATGCGTGGTTGGTGAGATTGACCGGGCAGGTTTTATCCACCGTCGCATGGTAACCGATCATCACCTGGTTATCCTCGGTAAGCGTGTAACGCACCTCGGCCACCAAATTGCCCGGGAAACCCTGATCGCCATCGGCTGAGCGCAGACGAAACAGTGCTGAGGTTATACTGTGTTCCACACACTCCCAACGCCGGACATTGAAACCGCCGGGACCGCCATGGAGCTGATGGTCACCTTGGTTGGCGGCGAGCTTCCAGGTCTTGCCCTGATGGGACAGCGTGGCGTTGGCAATGCGATTGGCGTAACGGCCGACGGTAGCGCCCAAATAGGCCGTTTGGTGAAGATATTCCGCTGGGGAGGGGCAGCCCAATAGTACCTCGCGTTTCTCGCCCGACGCCAGGTGCAGTTGACAGGAGAGCCAGGTGGCGCCCCAGTCCATCAGCGTAACCTGCAAACCCTCCTCGGCGCCCAACGTGACACAGCGAAAAGGGGCGCCGTCAGGGGCAATACCGGACTCATACGTTCTTAGCATATCGCGGTTCCTTCTGATGCATGACAGACATAAAACGTCTCCTTAATACCGGTAGCCTGCTGATACTGGCTGGCTACCGCCGCGCGGACCGCATCCACCAGATGGATAGGCATTAACGCCACGACGCAGCCGCCAAAACCGCCGCCCGTCATCCGGACGCCACCCGCGCTGCCGATAACCTGTTTAACGATGTCGACCAGGGTGTCGATGGGAGGGACGGTAATCTCAAAATCATCGCGCATTGAGGCATGGGATTCGGCCATTAGCGTGCCCATCAGCGTTAAATTCCCGGCCGCAAGCGCATCGGCCGCCGCCAGGGTGCGGGCGTTTTCCGTCAGTACATGCCGCACCCGTTTGGCGACCACCGGGTCGAGTTCTCCCGCGACGGCTTCGAACTGACTCAGTTCTACGTCCCGCAGCTTATCGGCGGTAAAAAAACGCGCGCCGGTTTCGCATTGCTCACGCCGGGCGTTGTATTCACTGTCCACCAGCCCGCGCTTTACATTGGAATTAATGATCACCACCGCCACGTTATCCGGCATGGGCACCGCGCGCGAGCCCAACGTGCGGCAATCGATTAATAATGCATGATTATCCTTGCCCAGCGCGGAAATCAATTGATCCATTATTCCGCAATTACAGCCAACGAACTGGTTTTCGGCCTCCTGACCGTTTAGGGCCAAGGCGACGTTATCCAACGACAGGTGATATAGCGCCTGGATGGCCTTGCCTACCGCGACTTCCAGCGAGGCGGAAGAACTTAGACCCGCGCCCTGAGGCACGTTGCCGCTCAACACCAAATCAATCCCGTTGAAATTAGCGTCGCGCTGTTGCAAATGTTTCACCACGCCACGTACATAGTTCGACCACTGTTGGGTGGGATGGGATAAAATTGGCTCATCCAGGGAAAAAATATCTTGCTCCCCGTCACAGTCCACTGCAATAACCCGGACCTGGCGATCATTGCGTTTGGCGCAGCTAACCACCGTCTCGTAGTTGATAGCGCAAGGCAGGACGAAACCGTCGTTATAGTCGGTATGCTCCCCGATCAGGTTGACTCGTCCGGGGGCTTTGACGGTCATGGCCGCATCGTAGCCGAAAGCGCGGCGAAAGACAGACTCGGTGGTGTGTTTCAAATCAACAGGTTTAAGGGTCATAAAGACGCTCCGGATTCACGAAAATGAATATCGCTGACCGCGCGCAGGCGATCGCTGGCTTGTTCCGCGGTCAGGTCACGCTGGGTTTCCGCCAGCATTTCATAACCGACCATAAATTTGCGCACCGTTGCCGAACGGAGCAGCGGGGGGTAAAAATGCGCATGCAACTGCCAATGGCGATTATCGCGCTCGATAAACGGCGCGCCGTGCCAGCCCATAGAGTAGGGAAAAGAGCAGGTAAATAAGTTGTCATAGCGGCTGGTCAGTTTTTTGATCGCCAGGGCGAGATCGGCGCTTTGCGCGGCGTTTAACTCGTCTAGTCGCAGCACATGGGTCTTTGGCATCAGCAGGGTTTCGAACGGCCAGGCCGCCCAATAGG
>JAATGH010000034.1 GCA_015654745.1 Enterobacterales bacterium | reverse complement strand
GCGCCGGCACGGTAACGTTGCAAGACCAGATCCGCCGAACGTGACGCCGAATCCTGCGCCTGATCGGCGCTTACCCGCTGTTGGCGCGCCGCGCCAAAGCGCGCCAACGCACTATTGGCGTCTTGTAGCGCCGCCAGAACCTTTCCCTCGTAGGCCGCGGCGCTGGCGTCGTTGCCGGCCCGGGCCTGGGCCACCTGCGCCTTCACCCGGCCAAAGTCGAGAAACGACCAGCGCAGGAAAGGCGCCCAGACGGTGCTGACGGCGTCGGACGTAAAGTCCTTGGGCGAGGTGGTGGTCATGCCGACGCTGCCGAACAGGGTCACCTGGGGAAAATAACCCGCGAGCGACTCGCCGATCTGCGCCGAGGCGGCGGCCAGTTCCCATTCCGCCTGTCGCACGTCGGGGCGGCGGCGGATAAGCGACGCCGCGTCATCCACCGGCACCACCGCCGGCAGTTCAGGCAGCGGTTTATTGCCCACCAGCCGCGCATCCAGCACCCCGGGCTCGCGACCGATAAGCAATGCCAACTGATCCAGCGAGATCTGCGCCTGCGCCCGCAGCATTGGTAACCGCCCTTCTTGTTGACGCACCTGTAGCAACGATCGTTCCACATCCATGTCGGCGGCTACGCCACGCTCACGCCGCTGCTGGACCAACTGGTAGGATTTGTTCGCCATCTCCAGATTGCGTTCGGCAATCGCAATACGGTGCCGGGTACCAAGGTAGTTGATATAAGCCTGCCCGACTTCCGCCGCCATTTGCACCTGTGCGTCCGCCAGTCGTGCCTCGGAGGCCTCGGCTTGGGCGAGCGCCCCCTCCTCGGCGCGGCGCCGCCGGCCGAACACGTCCACTTCCCAACTGGCATCGAAACCGGCATTATAGAGTTCGGTATCCAGATCCACGTTGCCGGTCCGCGCGCGCACCGCCTGCGCGGCTTCGGTACCGCCGTAGGTTTGCGCCGCCGCCGCCGCGCTGGCGGACGCTTGGTTCACGCCGTTTTTTACCGAGTCCGGCGGAGTGATATTCGCGTAGGCGGCGGTGGCGTTCACCGCCGGCATCAGCTCTGCCCGTCGTTGTTGCACCAGCGCCCGCGCGGAGCGCAACTGCGCTTCGGTGGCGCGCAGGTTGGGGTTGTGGCTTAGCGCCTGTTCGATAAGCCAGTCCAAATCGTTATCGTGCAGTGGCAGCCACCAGCGCTGCACCGGCGGAGCTAACGCCACGCCCGGCTGGTTGGCCCGGTACAGGGCGGTGGCCGTCGTCCCGGCCACCGCCGGGGGTTTGTGATAATCAGGGCCCAGCATACAGCCGGCCAACAACAGTGACAGCGAGACGACGCTCAAGCAAGTTGACAGTTTTATCGGCATGGTCATTATTAACGTTTCTCAATGCATCGCTGGGGAAGAATTGCCCTTGGGCAACGGCCTGAGCAGAAAGGCGAGCGGTATCGAACAGATCACTATCACTCCAAAAATCCAGAACAAATCGTTATAGGCCATGACCAGCGCCTGTTCCTGCACCTGCTGCGCCAACCGCCCCATGGCCTGTGCGGCGGCGTCGCCTCCGGCGGTGGATTGCAGCTGATGGGTCATATTTTGCAAATAGTCCTGGGCCAATGGCGAGTTGGCGGTAGTGGAACTGCCGATGACCTGGGTGTGGTAGGTCATGCGCCGCTCCTGAAAGGTGGAAATAATGGCCAACCCAATTGAACCGCCGAGGTTGCGCGCGGCGTTAAACAGTCCGGACGCGTCGCCGGCCAGGGCCGCCGGCACCGAAGTGACCGCCGCCTGGTTTAACGACAGCATGGCCAGCGCCAGCCCGGCCCCCTGCAGCAGTTGGCCGGAGACAAAATCCATGCCGACGCTTTGGATGGTCAAGTCCATGTTGACATAACACGCCAGGGCAAAGCATGACAGACCGGCCAGCACCAGGATACGCACATCGACCTTCTGCATCAGCCAGGGCATGGCCGGCATCAGGATCAGGGTGGGCACCCCCGACAGCAGCACCACATAACCGGCCTGCTCGGTGTTATAGCCCGCAATGGCCGACAGGAACTGCGGAATCATGTACATCACGCCAAACAGAATCATGCCGACCGCCATCACCATGACAAAGACCGAGCCGAAGCTGCGATCCAGCAGAATCGACAGGCGAATAACCGGTTCGCGGCTGATAAACTGCGCCACCAGCAGCACGGCGAACCCCACGGCCGAGATCACCGTCAGCCAGATGATCATATCCGATTCAAACCACCGTTCGCGCTGGCCGTCCTCCAGCACCACGGTCAGCCCGCCCAAAGCCGCCGCCAGACCAAAAACCCCTAGCCAATCACCATTCAGCAGTTCGCGCAGATGCATTTTCTCATGAGCCAGTCCGATAAACAGCAGCGCCAGCAGGCCGATGCACACAGGTACATTGAGGAAAAAAGCGTAATGCCAACTGACGTTTTCGGTCAGCCAGCCGCCGAGCAAAGGGCCAATCACCGGCCCCATAATCACCGTCATGCCGAACAGCGCCGTGCCCTTGGCCTGCTCGGACGGCGGCAGGCGGGTGGCGACAATGGTCAGCGCCGTGGGGATCAGCGCCCCGCCGGTAAAACCCTGGCCAATGCGGCCAATAATCATCATTATCAGGCTGGTGGACAGTCCGCACAGCACTGAAAACAGCGTGAACAACAGCGAACAGATGATCAGGAAATTACGCAGACCCAAGGTGCGGACAAACCAGCCGGTCAGGGGAATCATGACAATTTCCGCCACCAGATAGGAGGTGGAAATCCAGGTGCCTTCGGTGCCGCTGGCGCCAACCTCGCCCTGAATGGTCGGCAGGGCCGCGTTAACAATGGAGATATCCAGCGTGGCCATAAACGAACCTATGGTACCGGCAGCCACCGCCAGCCAGGCACCGGGCTCGACCTGGCCGCCATTATCCCCGGTACCCGCCTTTTGATTATCGGCCGTCGTGCTCATGATTTATGTTCCTGCAGGCGTTCGGACTCCTCGGCTGCTCGCTTTTTACCCTCCTTGGCCGAGCGGGTATCTACGGTAACTTCCACCGACATGCCGGGCACCAGTACCTTGCGCGCTTCTTCACCGACCAGGAGCTTGATGCGCACCGGTACCCGCTGCACAATTTTGGTAAAATTGCCGGTGGCGTTTTCCGCAGGCAACAGGGAAAACTGCGATCCGGTTCCCGGTGAAAGGCTTTCGACCCTACCCTGCAGTTTCACCCCGGACAAGGCGTCCACCTCTATGGTGACCGGCTGGCCAGGCCGCATCAGTCCAACCTTGGTTTCCTTGAAATTGGCGGACAGATAAAGCGCGCTCACCGGCACCACGGTCATGGTGCGGGTACCGGCGGCAACGAACTGGCCTATCTGGACGGTTTTATTCCCTATACTGCCGTCTATATGTGCGGTCAGGCGGGTGTCGCCCACGGAGATCCGTGCCTGGTCGGCATCCGCCTGGGCTTGCTTCAAACCCGCCTTGGCCTGTTCTATTTGCGCCTCCATCGCCTTGATCTGGCTTTTGGCGCTGGCCACCTGGGCTTGGGCGGACTCATATTCGGACGCGGCACGCTCCAGATCATGGCTGAGGCTGGTCTGGTGCTCGTGGGTATCGGCGCCGCTTTTGGCCAGCGGGGCAAACCGCGCCACCTCGGACTGGGCAAAATGCAAACTGGCGGCAGCCGACATCACCTGGGCGTTTGCTTGCCTAAGCGCGGCCTGCCGGGTATCGAGATTGGCGTTGGCGGCGGTAATATCCGCCTCGCGCACCGCTACCGCGGCCTCGGCCTGCTCCAGGGTGGCCCGGTAGGTCCGCTCGTCAATTTGCAGCAACGGCTGACCGGTCTCGATGCGCTGGTTATCATGAACAAAAACCGCGGTCACGTAGCCGCCGACCCTGGGAGCCACCACCACCGAATCCGCCTGCAAATAGGCGTTATTGGTTTCCTGCAGATAGCGGCCGACCAGTAGGTAATAGACCAGCCAGGCCACCAGGGCGATGGCCACCACCACGCCTAGAATAATCAGCGTCCATTTCACTTTTGGCTTACTCAGCGGCGAGGTTTTTTTCGCTTCGGATCCCTGGGATTGCTCCGCAGCCTGCTTAGCGTCACCAGCAGACCGGTGGTTATTATTGTTATCGGGCGTCTCTGCCTGCTGGTTCTGCTCTTCATTGTCACTCAAATTAATTATCCTTTACCAAAACCCAAATGAAAACACGCGGCAACCGAGCGGCCGTTATCCACTGCCTAACGGGCACTTTATATATAATAACAACTGATTGGATTTGTGGGGTTGTAGCAAAAAATTTCGGACTAATCATATAAGCGGATTTAACCAGCCAATATTGCAAAGGCTGCATGACGTTCTATAGTTCGAACACAGATAACGTGTTAGGGGCAACAAATGAGATTAAATGGCATCGCAAAAGGATTTTTCATCCTGATCGTATTCATGGTTACAGCCGCTTTTCTCGATGTGTTGCAGCCCTATTATTCATCAGTGCTATGGGCGGCTATTCTTGCCGTCATTTTTCACCCGTTAAAAATAAAAATCAGGCAGATGCTTGGCGACAGGAACGGGATCGCCTCTTTATTGACCGTCACGGTGATATGCCTGATTGTGTTCACCCCGTTGGGCGCTATCGCCTCTTCGCTGGCGATGGAGTTCAACGCGATCTACGGCAAGTTGCAGAATAATAATACCCAGTTACCGGTTATCCTGGCCGACATTATGCAGCATCTCCCCCGGTGGACACGGCATTTCCTGTCTGAGCATCACCTCGATAATGCGGCGGTGATCCAGCAAAAGCTGTCCGAAGTCGCCTTGCGCGGCGGACAATATCTGGCGGGCAGCGTATTCCTTATCGGCAAGAGTACATTTAGCTTTGTCGTGGGTTTTGGCATTATGCTCTATCTACTGTTTTTCCTGCTCAAAGATGGCGCTTATCTGGTCGGCCTGATGCTCGAAGCGCTCCCGCTATCCAAATACGTCAAACACCATCTGTTTATCAAATTTGCGGCCGTCTCCCGAGCCACCGTAAAAGGCACCGTGATAGTGGCGATCGTGCAGGGAATGCTGGGTGGGCTGGCATTTTACTTTACCGGCATTGAAGGCAGTTTATTGTGGGGCGCGTTGATGGCCTTCCTGTCGATAATTCCCGCGGTGGGATCCGCCATTATCTGGTTGCCGGCCGCCATTTATTTTTTTGCCTCTGGATGGATATGGAAAGGCGTATTCCTGGTGATTTTTTTCATCGTGGTGGTCGGCATCGTGGACAATCTTCTCCGCCCGCTGTTAGTGGGGAAAGATACCAAGATGCCGGATTATCTTATCCTTATCGCCACCTTGGGGGGCATGGATGTGTACGGCATTAATGGTTTTGTCATCGGTCCCCTTATCACCGCATTGTTCATTGCCTGCTGGAATATCCTCTCCGGCCGTGACAACCAGGGTAATACTGATGAAATAAATGAGGATTTTATCGAAGAGGGTAAAGCGCCGCCTGAATCCTGAGGTTGAGATCCTGTGCCCGGGCCTGCAAAACGACCACCGCTGACGGTGGTCAGACTGCCGGCAACCGCGCATATAAGCTAGCGGCGGAGATGACGGGCCGGATTTATTGCAGCGCGATTCGGACAATACTGTCCGGACCTTTCGTCGTACTATCTTTGTTGAAATCCTGCTTCACGGTGACATATAGCGTCTGGCTATCCGGTGAAACCAGCAGACTGTTTGGATGACCGTCAAATGACCAGCTGTTCTTTACCGCATAGGTGGTAGCGTCCAACTGCAGCACTTTTTTCGATTCACGCTGACTGAGGTAAATCTCATTGCGTCTGGCGTTGAACTTGATGCCCAGCGCGTCACCCTCAATACGTTTGATTACCTGGCCGCTGCGTTCGTCGAAGACCAGCGTGGTTTTGGCTTTAGAATCATCGGTAACCCACAAACGGCCGGTCGCCGGATCTTCCGCTAGGTTCAGGAACAAATAGGCTTTGCCATCGCCTGCGGTCAGACGTTTTTCGATAATATGCGTATGCGGGTTGACCACCAAAAGCTCGCCGCCGCCGTTCGCCGCGTATATGCGATCGGTAACCGGTGAATAGATAATACCCGTCACCCATTTACCGGCGTTTTTGATGCGTGTTTTCAGCGTCATGGTCTTGGCATCCACCACCCAAATAACGCCCGGTTCACCCACGCCGCCGATGTAGAGCTGGC
>JAATGH010000423.1 GCA_015654745.1 Enterobacterales bacterium | reverse complement strand
CGGAAATGATGGAGATGGCCAAGCAGAAGACCCAGGCGATCCAGGCCGCTTACGACCTGATCAAACGTGAAAAGGGTTTTCATTAACCCGATGACGAACCTCTTCGCCGTGGGTTCGGGCCCCGGCGGGGAGGACTCAAAAATCCGCCTCGCAGCGGAAATGGATGGGCGTATGAAATGCCGGGTGGGTGATGGCCAGCTCCTGGGCGTGCAATAACAACCGGGGCGACTTGGCCAATGCTTCGGGCGTGGCATAAAAGCTATCGCCCAAGATCGGATGTCCCAGCGACTGCATATGCACCCGCAGCTGGTGGGAACGTCCGGTAACCGGCGTCAGCAACATTCTGGCGGTATTGTCATCATCATAGGACAACACCTGATAATGGGTTTGCGCCGCCTTGCCGGTGTCAAAACACACCTTTTGTTTCGGCCGGTTCGGCCAGTCGCAAATCAAGGGCAAATCGATCAGTCCTTCTTCTTTCTCGGGATGTCCCCACACCCGGGCGATGTAGGATTTACGCGGTTCGCGATCGCGAAACTGCCGTTTCAATTCCCGCTCCGCCGCTTTAGTCAGCGCCACCACAATGACGCCGCTGGTCGCCATATCCAGACGATGTACCGATTGGGCCAGGGGGAACTGTTGCTGAACGCGCGACATGACGCTGTCGTGATGCTCCGGCGCCCTGCCTGGCACCGATAGCAGTCCGCTGGGTTTGTTCACCACCATGATGTGCGCATCCTGATACAAAATATGCAGCCAAGGCTCACTGGGGGGATTATAGGGTTCCATACCGCTCCGCTTCGCCCCGGCACGTGATGCCGGGGCATATAGAGTATTTATTGATGAGTCACCACGATCAGGCGGATGGCGTCCAGGCGCCAATTGGCCTGATCCAGGTGCGCCAGTACCTGCTGGCGGTTTGACGCCAGCGTTTCCAGCTCATCTTCGCGAATCGCCGGATTAACGGCTTTCAAGGCTTCCAGCCGGTTAAGCTCGGTGGACAGGCTCTCATCCGCCAACTGCCTGGCTTGCGCTATCAGCTGTTGCGCCTGCTTGGCCACCAGCGCCTCGCCGCTTTGCAATAGCTTATGTACTTCCGGCTGCACCGCGCTGACCAGCTTACCGCCGGTGTGACGTTTTACCGCGTTAAGCTGGCGATTAAATTGCTCAAACTCTACCTGGCCCGCAAGATCGTTGCCGTTCTGATCGAGCAGCAGCCGCACGGGAGTCGCAGGCAGAAAACGGCTGAGCTGCAATTTTTTCGGCGCCGGCGCTTCCACCACATAAATCAGTTCCACCAGCAGGGTACCCGCCGGCAGCGCTTTGTTTCTCAGCAGGGAGACCGCGCTGGTACCGCTGTCGCCGGATAAGACCAAATCCAGGCCGTTGCGGATGATCGGATGTTCCCAACTGATGAATTGGGTATCTTCACGGGCCAGCGCCTGCTCGCGGTTAAAGGTAATGGTGCATCCCTCTTCCGGCAGGCCGGGAAAATCGGGTACCAGCATATGATCCGAGGGCGTCAGTACAATAAGACTATCGCTGCGATCGGTTTGGTTAATGCCGACGATATCGAACAAATTGAGCGCGAAGTTGATCAATTGCGGATCGCTGTCCTGTCCGGCAATGGCTTCGGCCAGAGCCTGGGCCTGGGCGCCACCGTTGGAATGCTGTTCCAGCAGGCGATCGCGGCCCTGTTCGAGCTGCAGCTTTAACTTGTCGTGCTCCAGGCGGCTGGCGTGAATAAATTCATCCAGGCCCTCAACTTTGGTCGGTTCGCCGAGATAACCGATCAGCTGCTGCAGAAATTGATCGTAGAGCGCACGGCCGGTCGGGCAAGTATGTTCGAAAGCATCCAGCCCTTCATGGTACCAGCGGATCAGCACCGCTTGGGCCGTTTGCTCCAAATAGGGGACAAAGATGCCGATATCGTGGTTCTGGCCGATACGATCCAAGCGGCCGATGCGTTGTTCCAATAGATCGGGGTTAAACGGCAGATCGAACATCACCATTTGACTGGCAAACTGAAAATTACGTCCTTCCGAGCCGATTTCCGAACACAACAGCACCTGGGCGCCTTCGTCGGTGGACGCGAAATACGCGGCGGCGCGATCGCGATCGAGCAGCGACAGGCCTTCATGGAACACGGCGGCGCGAATACCCTCGCGCTCGCGCAAGACTTGCTCGAGCTGCAGCGCGGTGGCGGCGTGGGCGCAGATCACCAGCACTTTTTCCTGGCGATTTTGCAGCAGAAATTCCATTAACCATTCCACGCGCGGATCGAAGTTCCACCAAGTGGCGCTTTCGCCTTCAAATTGCTGGTATATCTGCTCAGGGTAGAGCATGTTGCGCGCGCGTTGCTCCAGGGTTTGTTTGCCGCTCATAATGCCGGCCACCTTGATGGCGGTCTGATATTGGACGGGCAGCGGCAGCCGTATCTGGTGCAATATGCGCTGAGGAAAGCCTTTCACGCCCTGGCGGGTATTGCGAAATAGCACCCGGCTGGTGCCGTGGCGATCCATCAGCATGGCGATCAGCTCGCGCCGGGCGGCTTGCGCCCGGGCATCCTGGCCATTGGCCACCGACAGCAGCGGTTCGATATTCTGTTCACCGATGATATCGGACAAAAGATTTTTTGTGTCGGCTTGCAGCGCCTTGCCGTTGAGCAGCAGCGTGACGGCGTCGGCGATCGGCCGGTAGCGTTGCTGTTCCGCCACGAACTCGGCGTAGTCATGAAAACGGTCCGGGTCCAGCAGACGTAGCCGGGCAAAGTGGCTTTGCAGTCCCAGCTGTTCAGGCGTGGCGGTGAGCAGCAAGATCCCGGGTATACTGTTCGCCAGCTGTTCTATCACCTGATATTCACGGCTTGGGGTCTCTTCACTCCAGGAAAGGTGATGGGCTTCATCCACCACCATTAAATCCCAGTCGGCGTCGGCAAGTTTTTCCAGGCGATCGTGATTGCGCCGGACAAAATCCAGCGAGCACAGCACCAGTTGTTCGGTTTCAAACGGGTTGTCGCTGTCTTGCATGGCCTCGGCGTAGCGTTCGTCGTCGAACAAGGAGAACAGCAGGTTAAAGCGGCGCAGCATCTCCACCAGCCACTGGTGCATCAGCGATTCCGGAACGATGATCAGCACCCGCTCGGCGCGCCCGGTAAGCAGTTGCTGATGAATAATCATACCGGCTTCAATGGTTTTACCCAGGCCGACTTCATCCGCCAGCAAAACCCGCGGCGCATAGCGTTGCCCCACTTCCGAAGCGATATGCAACTGGTGGGGGATCAGGTTGGCGCGAATGCCGCGTAGTCCGTTCCAGGCCTGGCGGAATTGTTCGCTGTGAAATTTACGCGCCCGGTAACGCAGGGCAAAACGATCCATCCGATCGATTTGTCCGGCAAACAGCCGATCCTGGGGCTTGCTAAAGGTCAGCTTGCTATCAAGCAACACTTCGCGCAGCACCGTATTGGCCGCGTTATTATCTAAACGGGTACCGATATACGTCAGCAATCCCTCGTCTTCCTGTACCGATTCCACGCTGAGCTGCCAGCCTTCATGGCTGGTGATGGTGTCTCCGGGATTAAATATTACTCGGGTAATGGGGGCATCCGCGCGGGCATACAGGCGGTTTTCACCGATGGCGGAAAACAACAGGGTGATCATGCGGGCATCCTGGGCGACCACGGTTCCCAATCCTAATTCACTTTCCGTATCGCTGATCCAGCGTTGACCTAAGGTAAAAGGCATAAATTCTCGGCTCGGTGTTATGTTGGGCAAAGTATGTTAGGCAAATATATACCCCGCGTCTTTCGGGTTGCAGGTGCATGGGCTGCGCGCTAACGCCGATCGCTTTTTTGATTAAGCCCACCGGGATGCTTTCGCCTGCCGCCTTCCTGCGACTCGAAATCTATTGGGTATTACGGTAATAGCGCGGCTTGCCCTCGAGGACGTTGGGCCGGTGCCGGGTCAGGCAGTGGCCGATGACCTGGCGGGCAATGGCCGGTACCGCGGCGCAAAAAATCGTTAAGGGTTAATATTGCGATCTGGAAGGGCGCTATGTTAATTGATGAGGGTGGCTTCGTCACCTACCAATCCACCTCTTTTATGTCAAAACAGCCCCATCTGTCCGGAGACCAGTGTGGCGAAGTCGTCTTGCAGGAAGGGCAGGATGGCATCCGCCACCGGCTGCAGCTGTTTTTGCAGGTAGTGGTCATAGTCCGGTTTGGTCTGCGCGATCTCCAGTGGTTCGGGCCCTTGAGCGGTCATGATATAGCTTATCCACCCGCCGTTTTGGTACTGCTGCTGGCGCCCCTGCTGTGCATTATACTCATCGGCAATCCTGGCGGCACGGGCTTGCGGGGGGACATTACGCTGATATTCGCTTAGTTTTTGCCTTAGGCGTTTACGGTAGACCAGCAGATGATCCAATTCACCGTCCAGAGTGCGACGCACGTAATCCAGAATAAATTCCCGGTAGGGTTCCCGGCGAAAGATACGCTCATAGAGCTGCTGCTGGAATTGTTGGGCCAAGGGTGTCCAATCACTGCGCACGGTTTCCAGGCCTTTAAAAACCATGTGATCGCCTTGATCATCGTACACCAGGCCCGCATAGCGTTTCTTGCTGCCCTGCTCGGCGCCGCGAATGGTCGGCATAAGAAAGCGGCTAAAGTGGGTTTCATATTCCATCTCCAGCGCGCTGTCCAATCCCAGGGTGCTCCATAAATGGGTTTTCCACCATTGGTTTATATGCGCGACCAGCCCTTGACCTATGCTATCGGCGGCCGCCCGGTCATGCGCCCGCCTCAGCCAGACAAAGGTGGAATCCGTATCGCCGTAAATGACGGGATACCCTTGGGCTTCTATCAGTTCGCGGGTTTGATGCATGATCGCATGACCGCGCAGCGTAATCGAGGAGGCGAGCCGGGCGTCGAAAAAGCGGCAGCCAGGCGCCCCCAATACGCCGTAAAACGCGTTCATGATGATTTTCATGGCTTGCGACAACGGCCGGTTTTGCTGAGCTTTCGCCCGTTCGCGCCCCAGCCATAGCTCACTGACAATGCCGGGCAGGCAATGGTGGGCGCGGGAAAAACGCGCACCGAGAAAACCGTCGACGGTTTTGGCCGGATCGGTTTCGGTCATGCCCTCAATCAGCCCCACCGGATCGATTAAAAATGTGCGGATAATGGAGGGATAAAGGCTTTTGTAATCTAAAACCAGCACGGAATCATAGAGACCGGGGCGGGAATCCATGACATAACCGCCCGGACTGGCGTGCACCGGTACATCACCCACGCTGGGGGCGACAAAACCGGCGCGGTGCATGCGCGGCAGGTAAAGCCAGGTAAACGCCGCTACCGACCCGCCGTTGCGATCCGCCGCCAGGCCGGTAACCGTTGCCCGTTCGAGCAGGAACGCCAGCAGTTGGGTATGTTCGAAGATCCGGATGACCAGCTCGCAATCCTTGAGATTGTAGCGGGCCAGCGCCGGCCGATCTTCCCGGTAAAGCCGGTCGATTTCGTCCATGCGCTGGTAAGGCGTCGCGATATCCTTACCCTCGCCGAGCAACGTTTGCGCCACGTGTTCCAGGCTAAAAGAGGAAAATTGCCAAAATGCGGATTTTAACGCCTCGATGCCGTCGATAATCAGACGCCCGGCGGCGCTGGCAAAATAGTAGCCGGCCTTGGCCCCATGTTCGCGCCACTCCAGCGCGCCGCCGTCACGCCCAAGACGCAGCGGCACATTATAACGCTCGGCATGTTTTTGCAGGATACGCAAATCGAACTGCACCAGGTTCCAGCCGATAATGGCATCGGGATCCCAGTCGGCGAACCATTGGTTCAGCCGTTGTATCAGCAGTGCGCGGGTGGGGATATATTCCACAATCCGCTCGTCGATGCCCACCTCGGCCCCGTCAAGGTCCGCGGGCGCGGGGGCGTCACCCAGCATGTACACGCGGCGCTGGCCACACCCGTGCAGGCCAATGCAATACAGCTCGCCAAAGCGATTGGTTTCAATGTCCAGAGACACCAGCTTGAGCTCGGGGCGATAGGCTATATCCGGCTTGAGGCGCGCGTCG
>JAATGH010000120.1 GCA_015654745.1 Enterobacterales bacterium | reverse complement strand
TTATCGCGCGTTCAATCTCATGCCAGCAAATATCGGACAGTACTTTTCCGGCCATTGGCGGCACGCCATAGTTCAGGGTGCTGGCATAAATATGCGGCCAGCGGGACAGCTCGTCCCGCGATCCGTAATAGGCGCAGTTTAATAACGCCTCCAGATTCGATCGCACTGAATATTTTAATGCCTGCACGATGCGCGATTTGCTCCCCTCCGTGAACCGTTCAGGCCAAGGCGCCGTGCCGGCCAGCCGCTCCAGAAACAGGGGGGGAACGCGGTGCTGCTCGTGATTGATCGGCGCATTGGCGCCTAAGGTTTGCCGGACGTGGCCGCGTTTGTTTAACATGGGTCTGGTTACTCCTGTTACTTGGTCTACCCGTCATCTTGCGCGCCGCGGGTGCGTTGACTGCGCGCGTTCATCCGAATCACTTACCTGAGTAAGCTCCGCTGGGTTGTTTTCCGACTTCCTGTAACGCGAAATCTAGGGGGTAGGTGATTGCATCAACCCAGATGGATTTGTTCAGAGTCTATTTTGGTCACCGCCTCTGAGGTAATGAGCACGTTTTGCCCATGAATTCGCGCATAATCCTGCGCCTGGTAATCCAGTTGGCCCACCCTGGCATGCTCGGTTTGCGTGACCTTACGCACCAGCCGGTGGCTGATTTGTACCAAGCTGTGCCATACCGACTCAAGACAGTGGCCGACCATCGAAACGCTATGGATCCAGGCTGACAGATCCTGGCCCCGATAGCGTAGGGCGTTGATGTCACACGTCCCGCGTTCGGCCTCGATCGCGAGTTCCGGTCCGGTAAGCCGCAGCGATTGTCCGCTATGGAGGGTTAAGGCGCCCTGGGGCGCGAGGGTAAGATCGCCGGGCACGCTTAATAAGCTGGCCCGATGGCTATCGGCACGGGTGAGTACCGCCAATAGCCAGAGTTGTGTCCGATCGCCGGCGATCAGGACATCATCTCCCATTTCCGGCTGGAGTAAACAGCTGGCGGCCAGGCGGCATTGCCAGCCGCGCTGCCGATGCCGGACGATAAAAAAGCCATCCGGCAAAATATTGACCACTTGCCCGACGGCCTGGTGCGGTGGGCCGGCGTTTGGATGAGCGGCGGTGTGCGGTGAAATCATAATGGACCTCATTGTGGAATATCGATGGTAGGGTCGGGGGGCTGCCGGTGGCGGCTCCACTCCTCGGCGGCATAGAGCGCCTCATCCCGCGCCAGAATGTCCGGACTGTGGGTGAGCTGTGCGCCGGTTAATATCGCGCGGTGCAAACGGGTGCGAAAAAAATGCGCCCGGCGCAGGTCGGCGGCGCTCAAATCGGCGCCGCTAAAATCGGCATAGGTCAGATCGCTATCGGAAAATCGGCAACCGGCGGCCTGTGCCTGGTGAAAGATGGCCTGCTTTAGGCTGCTGTGTGAAAAATTCGCATACCTCAGGTCGGCGCCGATAAATTGGCTTTGGTCAAAGCCCCCCCGCAAACCGGTGGCCTGTTGTAAATCGCTCCCGATAAACAGCGTTTGTGCGCCCTGTACGTCGTTAAGGCAGGCGTGACGCAGCGACGCCCCTTTAAAGCAGCTGCCGTTGAGGATGGCGTGACTGAAATTGACCCGATCGAGCTGGCTATCGGTGAACTGGCAGGCGGTAAACGTCTGCGAAACGTACTGGTTATGCGTCTGTATGCAGTCGACAAACTGGCTGCGATCGAAGCGGTTACCGGTAAACCCGGTGCGCTGGAGGTCGATGCCGAACAGCGTAGCCTGCGCTACCCGGCACCCGGCCAGTGTGGTATCGCGCAACGTAGTATTAAACCAGACGACCTTTTCCATTTGGCTCTGGTCAAATGTCGCTGCGTTCAGGCTGGATTGCAGAAACTGTGTTTCGGTTATTGTGGCCTGGTGAAAAAGTCCACTCGCCAGGCAGCAATGGTTAAAAACGTTATTTTTCAATATGCAACCGGTAAAATCAGCCTGCGTAAGCAGGCAGTGGTTAAACCGGCAGTCGCCGATGGTCGCCTGGGCAAAACAACTTTTTTCCAGTCGGCATCGGTCGAACAGCACCTCGGCCAACTGCCGGCCCGCCAGATCGACTTCGACAAAATCCACATTATTGAATATCGCGCCGCGCAGCGTCACGCCCTCGAGCAGCCGTTGGTCAATGATCAGACCCTCGATAATCTCGCCGTGGCTGATCTTATGTTGCAGTTGGGCGGCGGTATCCAGGGTCATTTCGTCGGCTCTTCTGCGCGTGGCAAGGTTTTACACTGATGGGTATAGGCCCCCCGCAGGCGGGTTTTGGCGTCGATTAGCGATTGTGACAGGTCGGCGCGAAACAGATTGGTAGCGCGCAGGTCGGTGCCCGCCAACTGACATTTTTGCAGCAGGGCGCCGATGAGCCTGGCGTGGTCCAAGGATGCGCCGCCGAGATCGGCACGGATAAACAGGCAACCGTCGGCGTTGATGTGCGTCATGATGGCGCTTTGCAAATCGCAGGCGCTAAAATCGCAGCTTCGACACCTGGCCAGGGTAAAGTTGGCGCCGGCCAACGGCGTATGGCGGAAATTGCAGTTATCCAGACCTGCGCCGCGAAAGCGCGCGCGCAAAGCGCGGGTGCCGCCGGAAAATGCACAGCTGTCCAGCCGACTGCCCTCGCAACGAAGCTCGTGCAGGTCCATGGCGATAAATGCGCAGTCCACCAGATGAGCGGCGCAAAAGCGCGTATCGCTCAGTCTTCCCTGTAAAAAAGTGCATTTGGTTAATTGCCCCTGGCTAAAGTCCAGCCCGGTAAGATCAGGCTGCAGAAAAATGCAATTTTTCAGATTGGCGTGGTGAAAGCGACAGTGATCTAGCGCGCTATGGTGAAACAGCACATTGTCGATCTGCGCGCGTTCAAAGTTACACTTTTCCAGCGTTGCCTGCTGTACCAGGGCGCCGCTCATCTGGGCGTTGGTAAAACGGCCGTTCACGCAGCGAGCGCCGGTCAAGCACGTTTCATGCAACCGCGCACCGCACAACGACGCGTTGTTCAGGGAGGCGTGGGCCAACATGGCCTGATCGAGGTTAGCGCCATCCAGCAGACAATTATCCAGTTGGGCGCTCTCCAACAGGGCGGATTGAAAGTTGCCTTGGCGTAAATCGAGGCCGCTGAGATCGGCACCGGTCAGATCCATCCCGCTAAATTCCCCCCCCTGGCGCAGGATGGCTAAAACGCGCAGGCGCAGGGCCGCCGAGCGTTCAGCGGTTTGCGGCGGTGCCGGAGGACGGGTATCGGCGGACAGCCGGTAAATTTCGTGCAGTTCGCGTCGCGTCGCCTTATTCTCCGGCTCCGCCCGCGGTGAGTCCGCATCCTGCAGTCGCAGCAGCGCCAACATATGGTGGTAGCCGCGCGGTCCCACGTCAGTGGCACCGGCCACGGTGGCCGTGGCTTTTGCCCGCGCCCGTTCCTGCAGTTCAAGGGCCTGACGGTCGATTTTGGCCATGAACGCCGGTAAATCCCGCAATGCCGGTTGGGGCGGCGGCATGGCCATATTCGATTCTTTTGCCACGTCGCTCGCAGGGGGCGGATATTTGGCGCGCAGGCGCTGTTCCCGCGCCGCCAGATGCTGGTTCAACGGGCTGTCCGCCGGTCGGGCCGTGGTGTCCAGCCAAGGGCCGATCAACGCTTCCGCCACGAGATCCTGCTCACGCAGGGCGTAAGCGGCGCCGGTCTCTTTTTGCGCGCGTAACCGCAGCACCTCCTGATAAAACCCACGATCGCGCGGGGACCGGGTGGTTTCGACGGCGGCCATAAGTTGCGTGATGTCTGCCGCGTCGTCCTGCCTGATGTGGCAGTTGCCTTGCCAAATCAGCAGCATCTGCTCCAGATGAGGGAAAAACCAGACGGTGGTGGCGCGCATGGCGAGCTCTTCAAGGGCGGTTTCCCCCGTTCGCTGAATAAAACACCGGGCTTGCCAAGGGGGCAGATTGCCGCGCTGCACCGGTTTTTCCGGGTGCATATTGTAAATGCTCCAGGGCGCGCCGGGCGGTAATGCCGGGGTATCCCGCCACCTTTGGTCTTTATCGGCCCGGTTAAAGATTTGCCAGTCGATATCGCGGGCAAAACCGGGATAGTCCTGTTCCAGCCACCGCTGGTCATACTGTTTCCCGATGCGGTTAAAATTGGCCGGCGAGACAAAATCCACCGGGCCGAAGCAGACCGGCGCGATCGTGGATTGTAACGATGTTTGGCCATGGCCGGGCCGCTCGAGGTTAGCCAGCGGGTGGCATGGCTTCCCTTCGCGCATAATCGGCGATGCGCCTTTGCCGCGCGGATTTAGCGCGTCGTCGGCGCCGCCAAACGCGTTTTGCCAATCCAACCGTAGGCGCTCGAACGGCAGCGCCTCGGAAGGCTTACCCTTGACCCAAAAGCGATCGCCATAGGCTACCAGACTCTTTTCCAGGCAACCCACCGCGATTTTTACCAGACAGGCATTTTTTTGCCATTGGTGATGAGTGTAGCCGTAGCCGGTGGCCAAAAACTCGGCGCAAGCCTTAGGGATCGCCAAATCGACCAGGCCACCGTCGTCGGCAAGCTCATTGGCCGCCAGTTGCCATAACTCGGGTTCGGGCCGCAGGCGCGGCCGTTCACCCATATCAGCCAAGGCGAGAATCGACACGCCTAAATGGGTGCGCCCTTGCCAGCGCCAAGGACGATGCAATATCCCCAGGCGCAAAGGTTTGATGATTTTCATGATACTGCCAATAGGGCGGTCAATCGGGCCGCGAACGGTGTCGCGGACAGGGCTGTGAAGCGTGCCAACCGTTCAGATGAGATGACGTTCATATAAAAATCGTAATCGCGCTGGTATTGACGCTTAACAAGCTATTGCGTAAATCCAACTGGCCATTGCCGATGTTTATCCTCACGTTTTCCATACGCATATCGGTATTGCACAGATGCATTTGGTGGGTTGATGTCAGCATCTGGTGACTTTCCACCGCCATTTGCGACAGGGTAAAACTCATTGAGTTTATGACTTGCGCCGAGCCGGTGACGTGAAGCGAATTGCCGGAATGGGTTTCCATATGCCCTGCAATTTCATGCACCAGATTTTTGGTTTTGATCAGCGTTTTGCCACCGCAGTCAAGCGTGGTGTCGCCATCGGCGCGCAGCGTGAAATCGCGATCGGTATGCTCGTTCCAATTCCCCTTGATCCGGCGGGCGGCATCTCCTTTGATGGCGATGTCCTGATCGCCCTCGATTTGCTGCTGGTCCACGCCATTAATTTCGCTGTTCACCCCCTTGGCGTAAACCATTCGCGTGGGTTCACGTCGGTTTTGTTGTTCCCTGGCCGCCCGCCGGTCGGCGATTTCCCGTTCGGTGGCGCTTCTGGATTGCGCCAGGGTTTGCTGAGCCAGGTTGTCACCGAGGCGTTCCTCCGGGCCCAGCGCCAGGCTCGCGCCAAAAATAATTTTGTTTCCGGCGTCGAACATCAATGAGTCCAGCGCATGATGACTCAGCGTTTTGCCGGCATGCTGGCAAAAATCTTCGCTGATAATGGCATGGGCGGAGCCGGTTACCACTTTGTAGTCGCCGCCGACGATGCCATTGGCCCTGCCGCCGGCGGTTATCAGGGTGGTTTTCCCCAGATGAAAGGTCTGCATGTCGGGTTGAAATTTACGGGTGGTACAAGAACCCAGATGAATAAACCGCGTTTGGCCTTTGACCTCGCGCGCAAGGTCGCCATCGACGGTGATATTGCCATGTTGTTCGACCGTGATATTCATATCGCGCTCTGCATGCAGAGCAAATAATTCCCGTCCGGGCGCATCTTCCATAAACCAGGCGTTGGCGTTGCCGACGCCGCCGGTTTTGCTGCGGCTCATAAAGCCCATTCTGGTTGCGGCCGCGGGCAAATCCCAGGGCGGCATGGCATCCTCGTTATACACCCGCCCGGTAATCAGCGGGCGATCGGGATCGCCATTGATAAAATCGACAATGACTTCTTCACCGACCCTGGGAACCTGGACGCTGCCATACTTCCAGCCGGCCCAGTGGCTGGATACACGCACCCAGCAAGAGCCGGTTTCGTCGCCCGCGCCGCGCCGGTCCCAGCGGAACTTTACCTTTACGCGACCATATTTATCCGTCCAGATAGTTTTACCCGCGGGTCCGGCCACTTCGGCGGTTTGGGGACCGTGGGTCTTGGGCCAGGGCGTTACCCGGGCCGGACGCCAGGCAATCGTGGCCGGAACAACGCTAAACGCCAGGTTAACGATGCCCGGCATATGCCCTTCGTCCAGGCCGTCAGGGCGATGATAGCGGCTATCGCACAATGCGTATTTCACACCGGTAACCAGATAATTCCGCTCGTCCGATGGGCGTGGGCAATTGCTGATATGGAAAGTATAGCCCGGCGCCAAGCCGCGCGCCGTGGCTCTACCTGAAAGGGTACGCTGTGCGGCTTCGCAGGCTTGCTGTCGAATTTGTGCTAAAAATTGTCCCTGTCGATGGTCATCGTAATGACCGGGCCAGTCAAACACTTCGGTTTTCCCCGCGGCGAACGAGGCCCGGTTTTGACACGTCTGCGCCAGATGGGCTCTGGGTTTTCTAAAGTCGTAATCATCAACGCTGCATAGCCCCGGGGTTATTTGGTGGGTCGCCATCCAATGGTGGATGCCCTCACGGCGGTCGTTAAGGCCCGCCCCGGGTTGCTGGTAGTGGATATCCTCATAACCGGTTACCGGACCGTGCGCCTGGGGAGAATCCGCCAGCACCATCGTGTGTCCGTTCCGGTGATGTTTAAAGTAATAAAAGATTCCTTCATGTTCCATCAGGCGGCTCAGAAAGTTGAAACTGCTTTCCTGATATTGCACGCAGAAGGGATAAGGTCGATACGGGTTGGTGAGCAGGTTTTCAAAACGAATGGCAAACTCGCCCAGGACGGCGCCGATGATATCGGGCAAGGTTTTTTCCTGCCAGATACGACAATCGCGGTTTTGCGTCAGGTACCATAATGCCGGGCGCAGCGTAACGGTATAAAGTCGGTATTTTTCCGCTTGCAATTCGTAGCCGCTGAATTCAATAGCGGTGACATGACCATGCAGATAGCGGCACCTTTCCCCCACAAGCGGAATCTCCAGACATACGTCTTTTCCTAACAGCGCGTCCAGATCCAAATCATTATTTCTACTAAGGAACTCAGCGGTAAAATGAAATAATGATGAAAGTGATTCCTCACCGGTTAGCTGCTTAAAAATAAACTCTTGCGCCGCATTGCCAGCCAAGGGGGTATGCGCAATAATTTGATTGTACATACTGCTCCTAATTATTATTTAAACGATGAATACGGCGCTCAACTGTATTCCACCAGCCCCAGCCGGTGGGACCAGTGCACCAGCTCTATGGCTTTATGGACGTCCAGTTTGCGCATAATATTCAGCCGGTGGGTTTCCACGGTCTTCGGACTGATGGAAAGATTGGTGGCGATAGCTTGATTACCCGCGCCTTCGGCTATTTGCTTGAGTACCTGGCGTTCCCGCAAGGTGAGGGATAGCGGGTGGGAAACGGCGTTGTTGATCAGTCTAAACACCCGGAAATGATCCAGGGAGGGATCGATATAGCGTTTTTTGCCCGCCACCGCCTGGATAGCCGCCAGTAATATTTGCTGCGGGCTTCCCTTGAGCACAAAGCCCATTGCCCCCAGGCGCAGCACGTTGGCCGCGTGATGTTCGCCCTGGCGCGACGTGAGAACCAGAATGCGCAAGGCTGGCCAGCGTTTAATCAGTTGAGCCAGCACGTCCTGTCCATCCATACCGGGTAAACCTAAATCAAGAATAACGATATCCGGGGTGAGCTCACCGCAAAGCCGATATACCGCCAGGCCGTTATTAGCCTGGCCGACGATGTCGAAATGCGGATAAGGTTTTAGCATGGATGTAATACCATTAATAATTAATTCATGATCATCAACCAATATCAACTTTACTTTCATCGAAATGCCCACTGTTGCCGCCTGATTGCAAATCGGAATATATTGGGTAGATACATAAATATTATTTTAAATATGTCGAAAAGATTAAACGCCCCGAGCTTAATCCAGTAATAAAATAAATCAAGAAACAGACCGGTAAAAAATTAACTATAAGCAGGATGTTTCAATTAGGTTTAGCCATCACGCGATGGGGTCTTTACTATGCTGACAATTAAGTGATCTTCTTCATGTTATTGACCATCGACATTTTTTTTCGATGGTCGCGAGGGACCATGGAGCATAGTATTTTTATTCGTTATCTTTTTGCTAAAAACCAGGAGCATGCGATGAAGTTACTGCGATATGGTCAACCGGGCGACGAGCGTCCGGGGATCGTGGATAATGAAGGCCGGATACGCAGTCTATCCGGGCATATTCGGGATGTGGGCGGCGCGGCGTTGTTGCCCGCATCCCTTGATCTGCTGCGCGCTGTGGATATCTCGCAGTTACCGCTGGTGGAAGGAACGCCGCGTATAGGTCCGTGCGTCGCTCAGGTAGGCAAGTTTGTGTGCATTGGTCTCAATTACGCCGATCACGCCGCGGAAACCGGGGCGGCGATTCCGCAAGAGCCGATTGTCTTTAATAAATGGATCAGCGCGATCAACGGCCCGAATGACGATGTACAGATCCCGCGTCAATCCACCAAAACCGACTGGGAAGTTGAACTGGGCGTGATTATTGGCCAAGGGGGGCGGTATATCAGCGAGCAGGACGCGATGGGGCACGTGGCCGGTTACTGCGTGGTCAATGATATCTCCGAACGCGAATGGCAAATCGAGCGGGGCGGCACCTGGGATAAAGGCAAAGGGTGCGACACATTTGGTCCTATAGGCCCATGGCTGGTGACGGCGGATGAGATTGCCGATCCCCAGGCGTTGAACCTTTGGCTGGAGGTGGATGGCCAACGCTATCAACATGGCAATACCGGCACCATGATTTTTAGCGTTAAGCAGATCATTAGCTACCTGAGCCGCTTTATGAGCCTGCAAACCGGCGATGTGATTGCCACCGGTACGCCGCCAGGGGTAGGGCTTGGTCATAAGCCACAGCCCATCTTTCTGCGCGCGGGCCAAACCATGCGTCTAAGCGTTGAGGGATTGGGTGAGCAACGGCAACGGACGGTTTCCGCTTAAATTCCGCTAGCCCTGGTCCACAGGGCTAGAACGCCTGCTGTCGTGATGAGGCAAAAATTTCGCCTTTCGTCGCGAAAAGGAGACATGTAATAATCTGATATATATGGATTAATTTTTTAATGGCGAAATGATGTCTCCGCAAGGTGACAACTCGGGCGGTAACACCGGGTTTTGCGGGCAGGGTACAGCCGCGGGGGAATGGGGGGACATCGGGAGCGCGCCGCGGATCCAGGCGCTTGAACCGGCATGTGGACAATAAATTGGCCGTGATCGCGAGATTGGCATGAAAGCTGCTAGGTTTATGGCGTAGATGCTCATTCCATCTCTTATGTTCGCGTTTACGCCTCATAAACCC
>JAATGH010000402.1 GCA_015654745.1 Enterobacterales bacterium | reverse complement strand
GCAAGGAAAAAGTCGTCAGCGAGCTTAAAGCATTGGCGGAAAATGCCGACCATATCTATCTCGCAACCGACCTTGACCGCGAAGGGGAAGCCATTGCCTGGCACCTGCGGGAAGTGATCGGTGGTGATGATTCGCGCTTTAGCCGGGTGGTGTTTAATGAAATCACCCGTAACGCCATTACACAGGCGTTTAAACAACCGGGCGAGCTTAATATCGACCGCGTGAACGCCCAGCAGGCCCGGCGGTTTATGGACCGCGTGGTGGGCTATATGGTCTCGCCGCTGTTATGGAAAAAGTTGGCTCGCGGGCTTTCCGCCGGCCGAGTACAGTCGGTGGCGGTACGGCTGGTGGTGGAGCGTGAACGGGAGATCAAAGCCTTTGTACCCGAAGAGTATTGGGAACTGCATGCGGATTTGAACGTGTCCGCGCAGACGCAATTGCTCATGGAGGTTACCCATCATGCCGACAAGCCGTTTAAACCGGTAAATCAGCAGCAAACCCAAGCGGCGGTAAAACAGCTTGAGCACGCCAGTTACCAGATAGCCGATCGCGAAGATAAGCCGACCAGCAGCAAAGCCGGCGCGCCGTTTACCACGTCCACGCTGCAACAGGCCGCCAGTACCCGTCTGGGCTACGGCGTCAAGAAAACCATGATGTTGGCTCAGCGGTTGTACGAGGCCGGGCATATTACCTATATGCGTACCGACTCCACCAATCTGAGCCAGGATGCGCTGACCATGGCGCGGGACTATATTGCCGCGGAGTTTGGTGACAACTATTTGCCTAAACAGGCGAACGAGTATGCCAGCAAGCAGAACTCGCAGGAGGCCCATGAGGCGATTCGCCCGTCCGACGTGGGTAATCTGGCCGAGCAGCTAAAAGATATGGAAGCGGATGCGCAAAAACTCTACCAACTGATTTGGCGTCAGTTTGTCGCCTGCCAGATGGTGCCCGCGCAGTACGATTCCACGACCCTCACGGTGAAGGCCGCGGATTATCTGCTGAAAGCCAAGGGCAGAATTCTGCGCTTTGACGGCTGGACCAAGGTGATGCCCGCGTTGCGCAAGGGTGATGAAGATCGCACCTTGCCCCAGGTGGCGGTGGGGCAGACCCTGGAGCTGAATAAACTGCTTCCCAGCCAGCATTTCACCAAACCGCCTGCCCGCTACAGCGAAGCCTCGCTGGTTAAAGAATTGGAAAAACGCGGTATTGGCCGACCATCCACCTATGTTTCCATTATCTCAACCATCCAGGATCGCGGTTATGTCCAAGTGGAAAACCGCCGCTTTTATGCCGAGAAAATGGGTGAAATTGTCACCGACCGGCTGGAAGAGAATTTCCGGGAACTGATGAATTATGACTTCACCGCCAGGATGGAGGATAAACTCGATCAGGTGGCGAATAATCAGGCGGAATGGAAAGCCGTGTTGGACGCGTTCTTCGAGGAGTTTAGTCAGCAGTTGGAGACGGCGGAAAAGGATCCGGAAGAGGGCGGCATGCGCCTGAACCAGATGGTGATGACCAGTATTGATTGCCCGACCTGCGGTCGTAAAATGGGCATTCGTACCGCCAGCACCGGCGTCTTTCTGGGGTGTTCCGGCTATTCCTTGCCGCCGAAAGAGCGTTGCAAAACCACCATAAACCTGATTCCGGAATCGGAAACGCTAAACCTGCTGGAAGGCGAGGATGCCGAAACCAATGCGCTGCGTGCCCGCCGACGCTGCCCGAAATGCGGCACAGCCATGGACAGTTATCTGATCGATAATACCCGTAAATTGCACGTATGCGGCGCTAACCCGCTGTGCGATGGGTATGAAATTGAGCAGGGCGAGTTCAGAATCAAAGGTTATGACGGCCCGGTAGTAGAGTGCGAGAAGTGTGGTTCCGATATGCACCTCAAGCTGGGGCGTTTCGGTAAATACATGGCCTGCACCAACTGCACCAACACCCGCAAGATTCTGCGTAACGGCGACGTGGCGCCGCCAAAAGAAGATCCGGTGCCGCTGCCGGAACTGCCGTGCGAGAAGTCCGACGCCTTTTTTGTCCTGCGCGACGGTGCGGCCGGCGTGTTCCTGGCGGCGAATACCTTCCCTAAATCACGGGAGACCCGCGCACCCTTGGTTGAGGAGCTGGCCCGGTTCAAGGACCGCTTGCCGGAGAAACTGAGCTATCTGGCCGATGCGCCGGTCAAGGATCCCGAAGGGAATAAATCATTGGTGCGTTATAGCCGCAAGACCAAACAGCAATATGTCTCCTCTGAAAAAGACGGTAAGGCCACCGGCTGGACCGCGTTTTTTATTGACGGCAAGTGGCAGGTGACCAAAAAGTAGGCGGCCACGAGGCGTCTTTACGATCTTGTCCATCATGCCCACAAACATGACGTTGTCGTGAAAAAAAACCAACCTTGACGGTTGGTTTTTTTTTCGCCTTATAAATAAGTTATATATAGCGTTTTTTTATGATTAAATAGTATTAATTATAAGAACTGCTTTCCCGCCAGTGCGTAGGGAATGCCCGCTGCCTGCCGTCAGCGACCCGGAACAGCGCTTGCGCTCTGTTCATGCCAGGATAACAACCAATGAAATTGCAGCAGCTTCGTTATATTGTGGAAGTGGTTAATCATAACCTCAACGTTTCGTCCACCGCAGAAGGACTTTATACCTCACAGCCAGGCATCAGCAAACAGGTGCGTATGTTGGAGGATGAGCTGGGTGTGCAGATTTTTGCGCGCAGTGGGAAACATCTTACCCAGGTGACGCCCGCGGGACAGGAGATCATTCGTATCGCCCGCGAAGTGCTGTCGAAAGTCGACGCCATCAAAGCGGTGGCCGGTGAGCATACCTATCCCGATAAGGGATCGCTGTATGTCGCCACGACGCACACCCAAGCCCGCTACGCATTGCCGGAAGTTATCAAGGGTTTTATCGAACGTTATCCGCGGGTGTCGCTGCATATGCACCAGGGATCGCCCACGCAAATTGCCGAGGCGGTGTCCAAAGGCGTGGCGGATTTCGCCATTGCCACCGAGGCGCTGCACCTGTATGAAGATCTGGTGATGCTGCCATGTTATCACTGGAACCGGGCCATTGTAGTGCTGCCGACGCATCCGCTGGCCAATAAAACCCATGTCACCATCGACGAATTGGCCGCCTATCCCTTAGTTACCTATACCTTTGGTTTTACTGGCCGATCGGAACTCGATACCGCGTTTAACCGAGCCGGCCTGGTACCGCGTATTGTGTTTACCGCCACCGACGCCGATGTGATAAAAACCTACGTGCGCATGGGGCTGGGCGTCGGGGTTATTGCCAATATGGCGGTGAGCGACGAGGCCGACCCGGATCTGGTAAAAATCAGTGCCGACGAGATGTTCGCGCTGAGCACCACTAAAATCGGTTTTCGCCGCAGCACGTTCTTGCGCAGCTATATGTATTATTTCATCCAGCGCTTTGCGCCGCATTTGACCCGCGACGTCGTGGACACGGCGATTGCGCTACGCTCCAATGAAGAAATCGAAGCCATGTTCAAGGACATCAAGCTCCCGGTGAAATAACGTCGGCCGGCTTTAGTATGAAAACCCGATCTGCCGCTTTGCCAGCGAAGTCCGGTCCGACTTCGAGAATTATGGACGATGGGTTGACATTTTATGTTATAAAAAAGTTATCATTTTCTTGTTAAATGTTTACAGCAATGCCTCAACCTATACAGGGTTATGACTATAATGAAATAAAAGTCTGGAGGAAT
>JAATGH010000269.1 GCA_015654745.1 Enterobacterales bacterium | reverse complement strand
GCCGATATGGGCATCACCGCGCGGGCGCTGCTGCGTAAAAATGTCGAGCCTTATGAACAATTGGGATTGGTGGAAGATAAATGGACTGACGACCAGTTAGTGGATTTTATGCTGGCGCACCCGATTTTAATTAATCGTCCCATTGTCGTCACCCCGTTAGGCACCAGGCTATGCCGCCCCTCGGAAGTGGTGCTGGATATTTTGCCCGATGCGCAGCAAGGTCCGTTCTTTAAAGAGGATGGCAATCCGGTGGTTGATGCCACCGGCCACCGGGTAACGAAATAACGGACAAAAAAAACGGCAGGTCATAATGACCTGCCGTTTTTTTATGGCCCTGTCCGGACGTCCATGGACAAAACCCTTGGGGAATGTTGGTCGGTGAGAGAGGATTTGAACCTCCGACCCATACGTCCCGAACGTATTGCGCTACCAGGCTGCGCCACTCACCGAATGCGGGCGCATCTTACTGCGACCGCCTTTTTGCGTCAATCCCTTTTTAATGAAAAAACCATTGCCGGCGAAATAGTCATCATCTTAAAGCGCCGCCGCCGCTACGGGTTTGCGGCACCAGTTATTCGCCTCATTGATTCCGCCGTTGGGCGAGGTGTAGCCCAAGCAGCCGAGGATGGAGTCAAACAGCTCCTCATGGCGATGGGTCGCGCCGATACGCTGCTGTGCCTGCAAACGGTCAAACGCGTTGCGGTGATCCGCATCGGCCAGAAACGTATCCGAGGCCCAGATCATCATTGGTACGCGGAACTGCTCCGGTGGGGCCATCTCGCGCGGCGTGCCGTGTAAATGATAATTCTCGTCAATAGACTCGCCGTGATCGGCCACATAGAACACCAGCGCCTTTTTGCGTCTGACCCCATCAATGACATTGGCGATAAAACTATCGGTATAGAGGACGCTGTTATCAAAGGCATTGACCAGCTGCGCTTTGGTACAGGCGTGATCCACCCCCATGCACTCCGGCTGGTAGCGGGCGTAATCGCGCGGATAACGCTGCGAATAGAGATAATGCGAGCCTTTAGTATGCAAAATGACCAGATGCTTGCCTTTGGGATAACGCGCCAACGACTCTTTCAACTCATCCACCAGCAACATATCGTCCACAGACTTGCCGTCATTGCGTTTTTCCGCGGCGATGATCTCGCGAAAGGAGAAATTGTTGGCATCTGTATTGTTGTAGAACCAAACTTCGCTCTGCATGGCAAACAGTTCGGATGTAAAACCGAGCGAGCGCATTACGGCAAACACATTCCGCTCTTTTAACGTACGCTGCGGGTTATCCGCAACGCCACCTTGCCGGACAAACATACAGCGCAAGGAGAGTTTGGTGGAGGTATCACAGGACTGGCCGCGAAATGCCACCAAATTTTTCTCGCGCGACAATCTTGGCGTGGTATCACGCGGATACCCCAGCAGTCCCATATGATCCCAACGGGTGGTTTCACCGATGATAAAAATCACATAGGTATCGTCGATGCCGGCCGGCGGCACATAGGTATATTTTTTTGCCGGATTCAACAATGCATTATTATCCTGGCTTTCGTCAAAATGGGTGTAGGCGAATAGTCCCAGTGCGGCCATCCAGTTAATCGGTAGGTAGGAGTGGGCAATCACGCCGCCATAACTGGGCAAATCTATATTAGTAAGTTTTTCCCGCAGATTTTGCGCTTTATCTTGATAACGCACGGGTAACCAGATGAGGGCAAACACCACCAACAGCCCCAACAATGGCCTGATGCGCTGGCCGGGCGTTTTCATTTGCTGGAACAGCGTCCCGCTATTTTTATTTTTCCAAATTAAAAACAAAGGAATAGCACTAACAACGATCATCCAAAGGATAAAATAGAAGCCTACGACCTCTTTGGATAAATCGAAATCGGTGGTCATGACCGAGGCAATAATCCCGTAGCCGATGACCACATTGAAATAGGTCATGTAATAACTGGCGGCGACCGAGATGAGCAACAATAACGTAGCAATCGCCCGATAGAAGTAACGGCCGCCAAGCGAGATCAGGCGTAATAGAAAATAGGTCGTCAAAACCGTGGCCATGATCTCGGTAAGGGCGATCAGCATATTACCCGGAGTTGCGCTTGGATGAAGCAGGTCAAAGCGACGGACAAAGACCGACAAATTAAGAAAAAAACCAATATAAATGGCGATTAATATTGAAACTTTCTGCTGTGATAGCTGCTTGGCTAAAGTGATCAACGCTAGATTCTCGGCGTGTATTTGTAATTATTTGTTGCTGTATCAATAAATTGACTGCCGGAAGCTCAATCCTTAAGGGGCACCAGCGCTAACAGCAAATGAACCAGCGCATATACCCTTCATCTTTCACATTGCAGATGCGTTGGCGGAACTTGGAATGGGTTGGGTATAGGCAAGTATGTTAATTTTGACATATATTTTATTAAAAAGTTTTATCTATTTACCGAAACAGATCATTGATCGCATAAAAAACAACCGCCGTCAGCATGACGCTAACGGCGGCCTGGTCCAACGTTCTTACCGGCAACTCTTGAGTTCGTTTCGGTCCACTTCGTTGGTTTATTGTGATAAATCAATTAATAACATTCAGTTTAACATCAATGTTATTGCGGGTTGCATTTGAATAAGGACACACCACGTGGGCCTTTTTCACCAACTCTTCCGCTACGCCGCGGTCCATGCCCGCCAAATGAATATCCAGTTGCGCTTCAATGGCAAACCCGGTGGGCACCGCGCCTATGCCAACGGTCCCTTCAATAAAGGCATCCGCCGGCAGCTTAACCTTCTCCTGCGAGGCGACATGTTTTAACGCCCCCAGGAAACAAGCGGAGTAGCCAGCCGCGAACAGCTGCTCAGGATTAGTGAATGCCCCACCCGGACCGCCCATCTCTTTCGGTATGCCAAGCTTAACATCCAGTACGCCGTCGGATGACGTCGCCCGTCCATCACGTCCGCCGGTAGCCTTGGCCTTCGCACGATAAATCACTTTTTCTATAGACATATTTCTTTCCCTCTTAGGTTATTGGATGTTGTTTCCGCTATCGATAATCTTATCATTCGCTATTAAATCGCTTGCTATATAAATTGCGGAAACTCAGTTCAGTATAGTTCAAATACCCCTTGGTCGTCTCCAGGCCGCGTCCCGCCGTTGATCTCGGCGCCAACGCAGCCCAGGGAATCTATCGCTGCGCGAGTTGAGCGCGCAGCGTTTCCAACTGCCGTTTCATCTCGTTAAGTTGTTCAATACCGCAGCCGGTAGCACAAAAGATCTCCTCGGGCACGCTCCGTGCGGTCTCACGCAGCGCCCGACCACGTTCGCTCAAGCGGATAATGACCTGGCGTTCATCTACGGCGGAACGATAGCGTCCGAGCAGACCGGCGATTTCCAAGCGCTTTAGCAGTGGCGTCAACGTGGCGGAATCGAGAAATAGCCGGTCGCCAATCTCGGAAACCATCACCTCGTCCCGCTCCCACAGCACCAGCATCACCAAATACTGCGGATACGTGAGGTTCAGCTTGGCCAATAACTTGCGATACACTTTATTCAACGCCAGATTTGCCGAGTAAAGGGCAAAACAGAATTGCTGGTCCAGCATTAAATGCGTATCTATCGACGGGTTGCCATCAATTTTCTTGTTCATGGCATGATTATAGATAGCGCGCTATATAATAGCAAATTATTTTTACGATGAGTATGTGGCAACCCGTTGCCCCGGTGGCGGGGACAGATTATTTTGCTACACATTATAATAGAAGTTTTTACAGCCTAATGTCTTCAGAATGATATCCTATTCTCACCCAAGATGAACAACCTCTCATACCCACACGTAAAGTCCCTATGGAAGCCTGGAAGCTTAATATTATCTCAGTCTGGTTAGGCTGTTTTTTTACCGGCCTGGCCATGAGCCAGATTTTACCCTTTCTGCCGCTCTACGTGGAGCAATTGGGTGTTCATAGCCACGAAGCGCTCAGTATTTGGTCCGGCCTGGTATTCAGCGCCACCTTTCTCGTATCCGCGGTGGTCGCCCCGCTATGGGGTAGCCTAGCGGATCGCAAAGGACGCAAGCTGATGCTGTTGCGCGCCTCTTTGGGCATGGCGGTGGTGATTGCGCTACAAGGATTTGCCAGTAACGTTTATCAATTGTTCCTGCTACGGGCGTTAATGGGACTCACGTCGGGTTATATCCCCAATGCCATGGCGCTGGTGGCTTCGCAGGTTCCACGCGATAAAAGCGGCTGGGCCCTCGGCACGTTATCCACCGGCCAGGTTTCCGGGGTCATTGTCGGTCCCTTGCTGGGCGGTTTTATGGCCGATCATCTTGGACTACGGGTGGTGTTCCTGGTGACCTCGGGCCTCATGTTCACAAGCTTCCTGGTCACCCTGTTCCTGATTAAAGAACGAGTGGTCAAGGTGAATAAAGCCGATCGGCTAAAGGGGCGGGCGATCTTCCAATCGCTGCCCTACCCCGGGCTGATCTTCAGTCTGTTTATTACGACAATGATGATCCAACTAACCAATAGCTCCATCAGCCCGATCCTGACGTTGTTCATCAAGGATATTTCCAGCGATACCGGCAATCTGGCCTTTATCAGTGGCGTCATTGCCGCCGTGCCCGGCGTTTCCGCGCTGATTGCCGCCCCGCGTCTGGGTCAGTTGGGCGATCGCATCGGCACGTCGCGCATCCTGATGACGGCGATGGTGTGCAGTATTGTACTATTTTGCTTTATGGCCTGGGTGAAGACGCCCTGGCAACTGGGCGTGCTGCGCTTTCTGTTAGGTTTTACCGACGGTGCGCTAATGCCCGCGGTGCAAACGCTGTTGGTGAAATATTCAGACAACCGGGTTACCGGACGGATTTTTGGGTATAACCAATCGTTTATGTATATGGGCAACGTGGTGGGACCGCTTATAGGCTCCAGCGTATCAGCGGTGCTGGGGTTCCGCTGGGTATTTGTCTTTACCGCCGTCATGATATTAATCAATACGCTGCAGCTCTGGTCGGGCGTTCGTAAACTGCCGGCCAGGACCGACTAAATCCACGGATAACGGCCGCCCATTTGCACGGCTATGATACCGGCGCAGATGGCGACGAAAAATAAAAATACCAATAAAATCCGGGTCATTACTGGACTCCTTTTTTATACTCAGCCAATGAATCAAAAGAGTCGGATCACCGGCCGTTCCCGACCCATCACCTAGCGCACTGAAATCAATGCCAGGCGCCGACTCTGCCTATGTTTAAATCAACCCAGGTTTAACAATAGCCGCGCCATGGCCACTTGTGAAATACCGGCAGCGGACCTCGGTTGTATGGTGTACCCATGTGAAAAGACCGGCTGGTCTGCCGGTCCCGTTGGGTTTGCCAAATAATAATCTACTATTTATATACTATTTAAAAACGCGAAAACGTTCTTCGTCGGAGATGAAGGTTTTTTCACCCGCCGGTTTTTCAATGGAGCCAAACGGCATCTGCGCCCGCAGCTTCCAACCGGCCGGCAAATGCCAAGTGTTTTTGACGGCATCGTCGATCAGCGGATTGTAGTGCTGTACGGTAGCACCGATATGTTCCTGCGCCAGGGCCGTCCAAACGGCGAACTGGGCAATGCCGGTGGAGTGCTCCGACCAGATTGGAAAATTATCAGCATAAGCAACGAATTGCTTTTGTAGGGTGTCAACAACCTGGGTGTCTTCGAAAAATAATACCGTACCCACGCCGGCGGCAAATGATGCCAGCTTGGTTTCGGTCGCGCCAAAAGCCGCCTCGGGCACAATTTTTCTCAGCGTTTCTTTGATGATATCCCATAATTTTTCATGCTGATGGCCAAAAAGCACCACCACTCGGGAGCTTTGAGAATTGAAAGCCGAAGGGCTATATTTTACGGCGTCCTTGATCAGCGCGGCAATTTGGTCTTCCGACTGGGCGGTATTTTTACCGATGGCGTAAATCGACCGGCGGCCTTTGATCACATCCAGAAAAGCGTTGCTCATATGGCGACTCCTGTTGGAATGAATAACAAAACGCGGAAATTTCTTTTTTAGATTTCGTCGGTTAGCTTATGCCCTCTAGGGGTCGTCTGTAAATCACTCTCATCATTGCTATGATTAACAATGTTGATATGACTTATTAACAAGCACATTTTGTTTCGTGGATTGTCATTCGGCGCACAGGAGTCATTCATCATGACCATAGAAACATTGAATCTACATGATGCGGTGGACGGCGTACCCAATAATCCGTTGCCCGTGGTCATTTATCGCCAGGTTGTTCCGGCGCATATCGTCGACGCGGCAACCTGGCTGGAGCATCGTTTTGCCGCTAACGGCTGGCCGGCCCAATGGCGGTACATTATCTATAATTTTACCCATTTCCACGCCAAGACCCATGAACTATTAGGCGTATACGCCGGCGAAGCCCTGGTTCAGTTGGGCGGCCAAACCGGGCCCAAGGTAATCCTGGAAAAAGGCGACGTCGTGCTGGTGCCGGCGGGCGTCGGGCACAAGGCCGTCGAGTCCAGCGCCGATTTCAACGTCGTGGGCGCCTATCCCCAAGGGATGAGCGCCGATCTTTGCCGTGATGAACCCGACAGGCTTGCCCGCGCGCAGCGGCTTATCGGGCAGGTACCCCTGCCGGCCACCGACCCGATTACCGGCAGACACGGCGGCATCACCACCTTATGGCACCATCCGGAGCAAGCCTGAATGGCAAATCGCCAGGCACACGATGGCGATGCCCCGCGACCACACAGGATCGCCCCTCGCGATCAAAGAGAATAAGGGTTTTTGGAGGTCACTATGTCCCGTGTTCAGGCAGTAGATCATTTAGTCATCAGCGTCAGCGACTTCGCCACCTCGAAAGCTTTTTATAGCGGCCTATTTGCCTTTCTTGGATTTGAAATAATGGATGAGCTGAGCGAAGCGATGGGTTGGAGCAACGGCAACACGCGTTTCTGGATTTACCAGGCCGACCAGCAGGGCAAACGGCACCCCTACCGAAAGGGCGATGTGGGCTTCCATCATTATGCCTGGTCGCTGAATAGCCGGCGGGATGTGGACGAGCTGCAGAGCTGGCTCGAAGAAAACCAGATTGAGATCGTCGACCCCGCCGCGGAATATTACGACAATTATTACGCCGTGTTTTTTCTTGACCCCGATGGGCTAAAGCTTGAGGGTATGCACTACGGGGCATAGAGCGGGTATGCCACCGCGCCCAGCCTTATGCCACCAGCCCGTTATTCAGCTATCCGCCGGGCGGCGGCAGGACATGTCACACCGGACGGTTGCCTGGGCGTGGCGCAGGGATGTTCCCGGCGCACGAAACCGGCACGGGCGCCAAGCGGATCAACGCCGGTTTTTTCCCTTTAGGTTGTTGTAATTCATGAATAACATCTGAAAATAAAACATTTTTCGTGATCCCATCTATTTTCCTGCATAAACTTAAAATAATAAATCCGGTCGATCGTATATGATATCTTTGCGGGTATTGTAAATTTTCAGGGGATGCGGCTTGGAGATTCTCTTTACTACCAAATAATATTTTGGCATAGTCATGAATAAAAGGCCGCTCAAGCAATTCCTTATCAATAAGGATATTGAATTTCTCTAAAAGATAAGCGCACATTGACTCTAACAAAAAAAAATTAGCCATTCGGCAGTTAATTGCATTATCCTTAATTGATAAATCACTTAAGTTTATAGATATTTTTAGCAATATTTCGTCCAAGCATGCAGTGTCCGGATCATCCGGATTTTTTTTAAATAAAAATCGAGAATTTTCTTTACTAAAATCGTCAGCCAATGCTAGATTGGCAAGAGCAGTGACATTGGTATGATAATCACTTTTTATTCGATTCAATTGCAATGACTTACGACCAAACGTATAATTTTCAAAAAAACAAATTAATTTTGAAATAATATAATGTGTACAGGCATAGAGGCGGATACTTTCGCTCGCCCATTGATTATGACTTTGCTTAAAATGACTTTTTAGGGTTGATTTACCCTTTCCACATAATCCAAAAAAATCATCAAGACATCGATTGATAAAAAAGGATTGGAAGCCCCGCAGGTGGGAACCGACGGGGAAATTGAGTTCGTCCATACGGGTAATGGTAAGCGTGGGACGGGGGGAACGCGCGTCAAAAATGGCCGGGGAAGAAATGCGGCAAAGTGGATTATTAACCGTTTCCCGTGCGTAATATGCTGGATTGTTAGCGATGCGTTGAAGCCGGCAGGCTGGATTATTAGCAGCAGGTTGGGCTTCATTCTGATTGAGGGTATATTGGACGTCTTTTGATGAAATCGCATGATGCCGTGTTTTTAACAGCCCATATTTAGATAATAGAACGTTTACATAAGATATTATGCCAGGCAAGGAACAACCTCCGTTTTATGACAACACATTATAAAAACGATAATTATTATAATATTCTTGGCTAACTTATTAAATTAAAATAATTTTCTTACAACAGACTCTTTATTTAGGGAGTGAATTATCTGACAGATTATTTTTTCAATCATTTTAATTGAAAATACAAAGTAAATTTATTCTACAGTAGCTATCTCTAAAGAATATCCACGATTCCCTGAGTACACAATAACTGCGATTATATTTTTTTTGTTATTGAGGCCTGATTTAAAGACGGCACATCGTCGGTATCTGCTTCCTAACCCGCGCCGCCGATTGATTGAAATTTAACCAACCGAGGCTTGCCGGATGAGCCATACTTAATCAGGCCAACATGGCTGCGCCTGCCGCACCGGGCGGAGGGCGCGGTTGTCGCTAACGAAGGAGACCCTTATGAAAGAGATCGGCGGAAATGGCCAAGTGGATTATGTAGAATTTAACGTCAGCGATATTGATCGGACGAAAAAATTCTATGGCGACGTGTTTAATTGGGCGTTTACTGATTATGGTCCCACCTATACGGAATTTCACGACGGCCGCATAACCGGCGGCTTTACCTCAACCGAAGTAGTTACGCCGGCCGGCGGGCCCCTGGTCATCTTTTATAGTAGTGATTTATCCCAACTGCAGAAAAAACTGGAGGCGGCCGGAGCGGAGATCGTTAAGCCCATCTTTGCGTTTCCCGGGGGACAACGGCTGCACTTCAAGGATCCCAACGGTTATATACTCGGGGCATGGACCGAGGATTAACCCGTCCTGACAACAAGATGATGGGTAAAGGGACTCACCCGTCACGTTCGGCACCCCCCGGTTTCCTGCTGATTAAACGTAAGTGGGTCCGAAAATCCCCCTATGATGTCCTGAAATGCCCTGTTTATTAACCTGCGCCTTTGCCATGATAGCGTCATTCCCAGCGATTGGAGTCCCAAAATGGCACATAGCGCGTTAATAATTATTGATGTACAACTGTCGTTTCTGCACCGGCCGTTCTGGTCGGAAACCGATGTGCCCGCATTTAAGCAGGCATTAACCGCATTGATTGAGGGATGCCGGCGCCAGCGCGTGGCATTGGTGGATGTATTGCATGCCAATGGTGATGACGGTGTGTTCGGGCTCAAATCGGGTCTGGTAAAACGTATGCCGTTTCTCACCCACACTGCGGATATCACCTTCATTAAGCATGTGCATAATTCCCTCACCGAATCCGGACTGCATGAATGGCTTGGCGCAGCAGGGATTGACCATCTGATTATCGCCGGTATGCGTACCGAGCAATGTTGCGAAACCACCGCGAGGGTAGCCTCCGATCTCGGCTATCGGGTAACCTTCGTGACCGAAGCGACGCTAACCTTTCCCATGACCCATGCCGGTCGCACGCTTAGCGCGGCCGATCTTAAGCACCATACCGAAACGGTACTGATCGATCGGTTTGCCACGATTCACACCGTTGACGAGTGCCTCGCCGAGCTGGCGCGGGACAACGTGATATCCTAGATGATATTAACCCCGGCATCCCAAAGGAGCATACGTGATGCGCGACGTCTATTTTCTGGTTTTGCCTCATGTTATGTCGCTTGATTTGACCGGCCCGGCAGAGGTGCTGGCACTGTCTGGCGCCTTTAGGCTGCATTATTGCGGCCCGCAGGAAGAAGTGCCGACGTCGACCGGCATGACCATCAGCCGTATCGAACCCTTGCCCGAGGCGTTGCCGCCGCATAGCATTGTGGTTATCCCGGGGGTCATCGATTCCAGCCACCAATTCGACCTGGCGCCCGCACGGTCCGCGCAGGCCTGGCTATGCCGACATCGCGAGGCCATTCATGACCAAACATGGATGCTGGTGTGCGTATGTTCCGGCGCGCTGCTGGCGGCGCGGGCCGGATTGTTGGATGGTTATCGCTGCACGTCGCATCATGAAGTGTTGGCGCGCCTGCGCGAGCAGGCTCCCGCCGCGCTGGTGAAGGAAAACCGGATATTCGTCGAAGACCGGGGAATCTACACCAGCGCCGGAATTACCGCCGGGATCGATTTGGCGCTGTATTTAGTGGGGCAACTGGTCGGTGCCCAGCAGGCCATGTCCGTTGCCAGAGAAATGGTGGTCTATTTTCGGCGCGGCGGCGACGATGCCCAGCTTTCGCCCTGGTTACGCCATCGCAATCACCTGCACCCGGCGGTGCACCGCGCACAGGATATATTATCCCGAGAACCGGAAGCGGAATGGCATTTAGAACAACTGGCCAGTCAAGTGTTTATGAGTAGCCGCCATCTTACCCGACTGTTCCGTGAACACTTGGGGCTAAGCGTAAGGGAGTATCATGAACAGCTACGCCTGGCGGTGGCGCAGCAGCGCCTGCAGCAGGGTTTGGGCATCGAGAAGTCCGCCCTGGCCGCAGGCTTCTCGTCCAGCCGTCAGTTACGCCGCGCTCAGCAAAGATGGCAAACCTAAATAGTCAGTAAACATGCCCACCGCGTTTAGCTTACCCACCGGCGGCGATCGATCTTGCCCAGCGCTATCGCCAGCAACAGGCTAAGCGCCAGCGTCACCACAAAAATGCACAGCATATCCACGGCGGGATGCGATTTTTCATCTAGGTCATGGGTACGGATAAAATGGATAATGAATGCATGGAAACCATAAATCGCCAGCGAATAACGGGATATCAGGCGTAACCATGGGTACGAACGCTCGCAACAGGCCTGTTTGAAAAACACAAACAGCGCCACGGCGGCAATAAAGACCAGTGGCCCACAATACAGATAATAGGTATCGGCAAAAT
>JAATGH010000469.1 GCA_015654745.1 Enterobacterales bacterium | reverse complement strand
TTTGCCATGGGCCAGGCCGAGCCCGGGGCACGGGTGGTGGCCTACGCCAGTGATATTGGCTCGCTTAACCGTAATGTCCACGTTACCACCCGCCGTTTTGTCCAACAACATCCCCGGTTGGTGCGCGCGGTGTTTGACGCGATGCGCGCAGAAGCCCAGGCCGTGCAGGCCAAACCCGATCGGGTGGCCGAACTGAATGAGAAAGCCGGCGTGCCTAAGGACGTGGCCGATATTATCCGTCGGGTTCCGCCGTCTACCCTCGTCCCCGCGGATGACTCGGTGCTCGGCGAATTCAGGGAAATAGCCGATTTTTATACCCGCTACGGACTGACCAAGCAGCGGATTGACGTCACAGGTACTCTTTATAATGTTACGAGCCAGAGCTAAAAAAGTATGAGTGGAGTCAAGATAAGTTCACTGTACCGCAATTTTACCGGTGGTGTTCCGGTGCTGGACGGCGTTACGCTGACGATCGCGCCTGGCGAGTTCCTGGCCCTGCTCGGGCGCAGCGGATCGGGGAAATCCACGCTGCTGCGCATATTGGCCGGCCTCGATCGAGGATATCATGCCGATGCGCTGGAAATGCCCGACTCGGTGTCCGTGGCCTTTCAGGAGCCGCGACTCTATCCCTGGCTGCGGGTTTGGCGTAACGTTGTGCTAAACCTACCGGTGGAAAACCGCCGACGAGTGGCTCGCCAAGCCTTGGCCGAGGTCGGGCTGGACAAAAAAGCTGACGTTTGGCCGCTAACCCTGTCCGGCGGTCAGGCACAGCGCGTCTCCTTGGCCCGGGCGCTGGCGCGTGAACCGGAATTATTACTATTGGACGAGCCGTTTGGGGCTTTGGATGCGCTAACCCGGCTCAGCATGCATAAATTGGTGCTGGATCTGTGGCGGCGCCATCGGCCCGGGGTGCTGTTGGTAACCCATGATGTGGATGAAGCGCTGTTATTGGCCGATCGGGTATTGGTGCTCGACGCCGGACGCATTGTGGCCAATATCTCCGTGGCGGTTCCCAGGCCTAGACGCATGACCCATTCGGTACTGGATGGGTTGAAGACCGAGCTGCTCGCCCATCTCGGTGTGCATGTGGATCCGCAGCCAACCGGAGCATAACCATCCCCTGCCGTAGCCCCCCGGCGTTGTTCCTCCAGACGGTCGAAACGCTGCGGCGTTTCGACCGCTCCCCAGGCCGTACCTGGTCAGCTAAAAGCTCGCGCAATCCCGAGGGTGTGGGCATAAACCGCACCGGCCTTCAGGATAACGGCGATCGCATAGCCCTCTTCCAGGGCAGCCAGCGGAACCCCCGCCGCCAGAGCCGCCTGGTGAAAGGACAACCGCTGCCCTTCGCGTTCTTTTGCCAGGGCCGCCGCCGCCGCGATCACATAGCGCAACGGCACCGGCAGAGAACTCGCTTGAAAAACCTGATTCACAAAGGTTTCCCTGGACAGGTCGATGGGCATCCCGGTTAACGCCGACGGCCGTAGGCGCAGGGTCAACGCCTCGTCAATCTCGATTACGCCGTCCAACAGGGTTTCCACCGCCGCGGTAATATAAGAGGCCGCCAGCAGCCGATCGCGCGAGGCGCCCAGTTGCCGGGCGATACGCGCATGATGTTCAATGCAATATTCACAACGCGTCACCTGCGCCACGCCCACCGCCACGACATGCTTATCACGGCTACTGAGTTCGCCGTTGCCCCAGTACTGGCGTGATAGCGCCCTGAAGGCTTTCGCCTGTGGGTTTTCCGCTTCCAGCGCGGCTAACGCCGCGGCATTCGGTTCATGACTCATAAGGTATCCTGGCGATTGAGCGGGCGTGAAGACGGTAAAATATCCGTGGTCGGTTCATCGCGCAGACTCAACGCTCGCCTGCGTTCGCGCACCGGATCCTTGGCGGCCAGGGCGGCAAACAGGCTCAAGATGGCATAAAACGAGATAAAAGCACTGATCAGCCAGGGCGAGCCGCCGCCCACCGAAAACAGATAGGTGGCGATAAACGGAGTCAGCCCCCCTGAAATCAGGGTGCCTACCTGATACCCGATGGATACGCCACTGTAGCGCACCTCGGTGGGGAATTGTTCGGAGAACCAGGCCGCGCCCGGCCCGTAAATAGAGGCGTCGAATATCGCCAGCCCCACCGCCACCACCAGCGGCAGAAACAGCAAATTCCCCCGGTCGAGAAACCAAAAGAACGGCCATACCAGAATGCCGATACCGACAATACCGAATACCGCCGGTCCGCGCCGGCCAATTTTATCCGACAGCAGCGCCCAGAACGGCGTGGCGATAATGGCCGCCGCGGAGCCTACCAGGACGGCGGTCAGCGCAATGGTGGTTTCCCCGCGTTTGATCGCCAGGTAACTCAACGCATAGGTGGTGAGAATCGAGTACATCGCCGGTTGCACCAGCCGCAGGCCTATGGTCACCAGCAATCCCCGGGGGTGGCTGCGCAGCGCCTCCGCCACCGGAAATCGCCTGATTTTGCCCTGTGCCTGGACCTGCAGGAAAACCGGCGGCTCGTCGATGCGTAACCTGACGAAAATACCAATAGCGATCAGCACAATGCTGAACAAAAACGGCAGGCGCCAACCCCAGGCGCCAAAGTCTTCGCCGCTGAGCGACGCCCTGACAATCAGAAAGGTGGCCGAAGCAAGCAACATGCCGGCCGCCGAGCCGATTTGGGTAAAGGATCCCAACAACCCGCGGTTGTGAGCCGTCGCGTGCTCGACGGACAATAACGATGCGCCGCCCCATTCCGCGCCGGTGGCCAGTCCCTGTAATAACCGTAGTAGCACCAGCAGCGCCGGGGCCCATAAACCGGCAACCGCGTAGGTCGGCAACAGGCCGGTCAGCACCGTGGCGATGCCCATTAGCACCAGTGAATAGACCAGGACCTGTTTCCGGCCGATTCTGTCACCAAAATGCCCGGCGACAATCCCGCCCAGGGGGCGGGCAAAAAACCCCACGCCATAGGCAGCGAAGGACCCTAACAATCCCGCAAGCGGGTCGGTCGACAAGGGAAAAAACGTGTGGCTAAAGATTAACGCGGCGGCGGTACTGTAAATATAAAAATCATACCACTCCACGGTAGTACCGATAAACGCCGCAAACGCCACTTTACGGCTTTTGGTTCCCACATCACGTGGTGTCTCGCCAATAAACGTCATGCCGATTGCTCCTGGTTGCCTAGGTTGAAATTCCATCATGGCACCAGAAGCCGGCGAGAATCTAATAACAACTATTTCTTTCCTTATCAATTAATTAACTTTAGCACTTTCATAATTTATTGCGTCAATGCCGGTCGAAACAATCCGCGGGTGGATCCCCCATCGCGTTTTTTGCTATAAAATAGAGCACATGAAAAAAAACTCGCCCGGCCAGCCGCCTTAGGATAAGATTTTCGCCCCATGGGCATCAGCGCGGGTAGACCGGGGTGTCGATTGAGTGGGTACTGAATCAGTAATTTTATTTGGCGCATCGGCAATTTGCCGATCAATCTGGGATAGAGTGCGGCACATCCGTGAGTAAAGAAATCACCTCCACGCGCCGGATCGTTAGCGCCACCGGTCTGGCACATCTGTACCATGATGGCACCACCGATATGCATTATCTGCTGTTCGCCATTTGGCAGCAGCAGTTCGGATTATCGCTGGCCCAGGTCGGGCTGCTGAAAATGCTGTTTTCCGGCGCCATGTCCTTGCTGCAGATTCCAGCCGGCGAGGCGGGAAGGCTTTGGGGCGCGCGCCGGGTGCTGATCGGCGGCACGCTGCTGCTGGCGGCGGCGCTGTATGGCTATGGCTTCGCCAACGGCCTGACGGCCTTGATGTGCATCATCGTGCTAGGCGGGATCGGCGCCAGCGTGCAGCATCCCTTATCCTCAAGCTACATATCACAACGCTTTGCCCGTCCGCAGGCCCGCCTGGCGTTGAGCACCTATAATTTCTTCGGCGACGTAGGCAAGGCCATCATCCCCAGCGCCTTATCCGGCCTGCTGCTCGTGGTGAGTTGGGGAACATCGGTGCAGATTATTGCCTTGGCGGGTTTACTGGTCGCAGTGGCGCTGTATCTCTTGCTAGGCCAGGACCGTCCCACGTTGCCGGCAGGCCATCGGGCCGGTGAAAATGCCCCATCGGTGCCGATGGGCGCATTGCCCGCCGACGTCGAGGCGTCCGCTCCCCCGCGCCCCGCCGTACCCACCGGCGTTGAGATGTCGCCCTACCGCATTCCCACGCCCCGGCGCCGGCGCGCATTCGCCGCGCTGTGCGCCATCGGTAGCCTGGATAATGCCACCCGGACCGGCACGCTCACCTTTCTGCCTTTTATGCTGGCAGCAAAGGGAGCGACCCCCACCAGCGTCGGACTGTCCCTGACGGTCATTTTTATCGGCGGCGCGCTGGGCAAGCTGGTGTGCGGAGCGCTGGCCCCTCGCCTGGGTATTCTGAAAACCGTGGCGGCCAGCGAAATCGTCACCGCAGGCATTATCCTGTTACTGATGCAGTCCCCGCTGCCGGTGTGTTATCTACTGCTTGTCCCATTGGGTATCGCCCTGAACGGCACCTCTTCCGTGCTTTACGGCACCGTGGCGGAGCTGGCGGCACCGAATAGGCAGACCCGCGCCTTCGCTATTTTTTATACCGCATCGCTAGGCTGCGGCGCCGTTATGCCGCTGATTTACGGTTCGCTGGGCGATCGGTTGGGTATCCCCCACACGCTGGGAATTATCGCCCTGCTGCTGTTATGCATCCTACCGCTGCTGCTGCCGTTGCGCGCCGCGATAGTGCGCACCGCTTAACCCTTACCCGACATTCGGCTGAATCCGCCCCTGGTCCATGACGGCGGCGCGATCGCACATATGATCGATCACATCGCGGTCATGACTCACCAGTACCAGGGTCAAATCGCTTCTGGCCTTCAGATCGTTTAGCAAGTTGAGAATTTCCGCCTGCACCGACATATCCAGCGCCGAGGTGGGCTCATCAAGCAGCAGCAGTTTTGGCCGCAGCAGCAGGGCGCGAACGATAGCCACCCGCTGACGCTGGCCGCCGGAGAGCTGGTGCGGGTATCGGTCGATCATTGCCGAATCCAGACCCACCTGGCGGAAGCCGTCGATGATTTTATCGGTGATATCCGCTTCTTTAAGCAGCTTGAGCGGCTCGGCCAGCGTTCTGAGCAGCTTGTGTTTTGGATGCAGGGAAGAGTAGGGATCCTGGAACACCATCTGCACCTCGCGGCGCAGCGGCCCGGTAAAGGGGTGGCCTGGCGCAATCTGATGGCCCAGCAGGCTCATCCCGCCGCGCCAGTGTGCATTTAAGCCGGCCAGCACCCATAGCAGGGACGATTTGCCGCAGCCCGAGGGTCCCACCAGACCGAAGCACTCCCCGGTGTTGATGGTCAAATTGATATCGTGCACCACCGTTTCGAGCCTGCCGCCCTGGCGGTGCGCGACCTCCAGATGGGTTAGCCGTACCGCCGCGAGGCTCATTCCAGCGCCTCCAGCGCCGCCCGATCCAGCACAGGTAAGCGCAGGCCATGAGTGGCGGCGCTGGGTCGGCATGACCACAGTGTCCGGGTGTACGGATGGGTCGCGCTGGGCAGCGCATCCGCGGGCAATTGGTCCACCAGCCGTCCACGGTACATCACCAGCACCCGCTCGCAATGTCGCGCCACCTGCTGCAAATCGTGGCTAATCAACAGCAGCCCCATATTGCGTTCCGCCACCAGCCGTTCAATCAGACTCAGTACCTGATCGCGCATGGCATGATCGAGAGCCGAGGTCGGTTCATCGGCAATCAACAGTTCCGGATCGTTAATCAACGCGATGGCCAGCATCACCCGCTGCCCCATGCCGCCGGAGAGCTGATGCGGATAACGGCCGCTCAAGATTTTTGGCTCCGGCAGCCCTACCGATTCCAGCATTGCAAAGACTTTCTCGGTGCGCTCGGCGCGGCCGAGGCGGGTATGCAGGATCAAGGGTTCCATCACCTGCCTGCCGACGGTCTGGCCCGGATTTAGCGCATACTTCGGATCCTGCATCACCATGGCAATGCGGCTGCCGCGCAGTTGATTCCATTCAGGTTCCGTCAGGCGGGTCAGATCGCGTTGCCCGAAACGTAGCCGTTCGGCCTGCATGTATAGCGGATCGGGCAGCAGGCCCATTAACGCCCGCGCGGTGAGTGATTTACCCGAACCCGACTCGCCCACCAGCGCCACCCGTTCCTGCCCCAGATGAAAAGAGATAGACTTGACCAGCGTCAGCGGACGGGGCGCGGGCAACGTGATGCCCAGCCGGTTCACTACCAGCAAGGGTGTTTTATCGATAGGCATTTCTGGGATCCAATTTGTCGCGCAGGCCGTCGCCCAGCAGGTTAAACGCCAGGCTGGCCAGCAGTATCGCGCCACCCGGCGCGGCGGCCACCCACCATTGATCAAAGATAACCTTGCTACCTTCGGCCACCATCGACCCCCATTCGGCGGTGGGCGGCTGAACGCCCATGCCGAGAAACCCCAGTCCGGCGGCGGAAAGAATAATGCCGCCCAGGCTCAGCGCAGCCCGCACCACCGCGCTGGGCAGGCACAATGGCAAAATATGACCGAACATTAACCGCATACCGCCGATGCCCTGCATTCGAGCCGCCGCCAGGTAATCACTACGCCGCAGCGCCAGGGTTTCGGCGCGCGCCTGGCGGGCAAAGGCCGGCCAGCTGGTTAAGGCCAGCGCCAGGGCGCCGTTCATTAATCCAGGTCCCATTACGGCCACCAGCGCGAGCGCGATTACCAGGCTGGGCAACGACAACACGATATCGGTTATGCGCATCAGTATCCGTTCGGCCCAACCGCCCAAATAACCGGCGCAGATGCCGACCGTCAAGCCGACCGGCACCGTCAGCACGACAATCAGCGAGACCAGAATCAGAGTAGGCCGTGCGCCATAGATGACCCGGGAGAGCAAATCGCGGCCAAAACCGTCGGTACCGAGCCAATGATGGGCCGAGGGGGATAGCAGACGCTGGGCAATTTGCTGCGCGTTGGGATCGAACGGCGACAGCCAGGGAGCAAAAAGCGCCGCCGCCACCAGCACCGCCACCAGGAAGGTGCCGATAGTGAAGGCGGTCAGGCGCCGACGCCGGGTGGCCTTGGCCGGCGGCACGTCGGTGCCGCTCGGTAGTGGGCTCGGATTCAGATTAACACTAAAGCGCTGCGTCATCGTATTTTGGGATCAATTAAGGAGGTCAGGGCATCGGCCAGCGCATTAAGGAGCACAAAGCAGGTGCCAATCAGCAAGGTGGCGCCCAAAATGGCCGGCGTGTCCGAGGCAAACAGCGCATTGGTCAAATACCGCCCTACCCCCGGCCAGGCAAATACCGTTTCGGTGAGCACCGCCCCTTCCAGCAAACTGGCATAGGAGAGCGACAGCACGGTGACCAGTGGCCCCAGTACATTGGGAAACACGTGCCGCAGTAATATCCGCCGCCGGCCGGCCCCTTTCGAGCGCGCCAGCACCACATACTCCTTATTGCCCTCCTCCAGCAGCAATGCCCGCAGTAAGCGGGTAATGCCCGCCATCGACAATAAGCCGAGCACCATAACCGGTAGCCACAGGTGACTTATGGCGTTGCGAAACATGGCGCGATCGCCGGAAAGCCAACTGTCCACCAACACCAACCCGGTTTTCGGCTCCAGGGTATAGAGATAAATATCATCCAGGCGCCCCGGTCCTCCGGCCCAATGCAGCACGGCATAAAACAGTAACAACCCCAGCAGTCCCAACCAAAATACCGGCACTGAATAACCGAGCAACGATATCAGCCGGGCAACGCTATCCAGCCAACCGCCGGGTTTATACGCCGCCAGCAACGCCAGGATAATCCCCCCGCCGGCGCCGAATACAATGGCGCAGGTGGCCAGCTCAAGCGTGGCGGGAAAGGTATGCAGCAAATCGTCGAGCACCGGCTGGCCAGTGGTGCGGGAAACGCCCATATCACCCCGCGCCAGGTGCGCCAGATAATGCCAGAACTGTACCGGTAACGATTGATCCAACCCCAGTTCATGACGCACCTGGGCATAAGTGGCCTCGCTGGCATGATCGCCCACCATCTGCAGCGCCGGATCGATCGGGGCCAAATGGGACAGGATAAAGGTAAACACCAGCAGGCCGAACAGGGTAACCACCAACGACAGCAGACCGGTCAAGATACGTCCCGACCAGCGCCAACCTTGCCGCACCAGACCGGTGGCGAAAAAACATCGGATCATTACTTGGTGACCCGGCTATAAAACACCATATCAGGGTTAATGCCCTGGATATATCCTTTAATATTATCGCGTACGGCGATCAGATTCCTGGCCTGCAAGCCGATGACGTACGGCGAACTTTCCAGCACCTTGCGCTGCATTTGCCGATATAAATCAAGGCGTTTTTGCGGGTCGCCCTGTGCGGTGGCCGCCAGCGTCTGTTGGCTTAATTCGGGAATATGCCAGTTCGCGCGCCAGGCCAGCGTTTTGCTGCCGTCTTCCGGATTGTAGGCAAACGCCGCGGCATTGGTATTGGGATCAAAATAATCGGGTCCCCATGAAGTCAGGGTCGCCTGGTAGTCGTGGTTTTTCACGCGGGTGGAGATTTGAGCGCTCAGGCCGGGTATCACCTCAACCTTTACGCCGCCGCGGGCGAAACTACCCTGCAGTGCCTGGGCAATATCCAGGTAGGGAGGCTGGTTACTGACCACCAGCTTGAATTCGACATCGTTCAAGCCGGCTTTAGCCAGGATCTGACGGGCCTTTGCCGGATCATATTGATAAGGCAGGTCTGTCAGCGCGCCAGGATAACCGTCAGGCAAAAATGACTGATGCACCTGGAACTGCCCTTTCATTAAATCATCGGCGATGCCCTGGTAGTCAAATAGGTAGCGGGCGGCTTCCCAGAACGCCGGGTTTTTCAACGCCGGCGACGCATCGGCATTGAACTGCAGGAAGTACAGCGACGCCATGGGTATCGCCAGCGGCTTGACGCCAGGTTTGTTTTTCAGCGCCGCCATCTGGTCGGCGCCCAGATTACGCGCGATATCCGCATCCCCCTGCTCCACCAGCAACCGTCGAGCCGCCGGTTCCGGCACATTTTTGATGAGAATGTTGGCCAGCTTTGGCGCGCCTTCCGGCGAACCCGGGTTGGCCTGTAACACCAAGACTTCATGGGGAACATAGGTACGGATCCGATAAGGACCGCTACCGGCGGAGTGCTGGTTCAACCAACCGTGACCGAAATCATCATGTTGCTGATGAGACAGGGCCTCTTTGGCGTCGATAATCGACGCCACCGGCGCCGACAGCAGGTTCAGGACATAAGATGGGCTAACATCGGCGCTCCAGCTGACTTTTATCTGATGGTCGCCGGTCTTTTGCAGCATACCGTCGACATTTTGCCCATTCCAGCCAAGCTGAGTGAGGATAAACGAGGGTTCCAGGTTGAGTTTGATCACCCGCGCGAGGGAAAATATCACATCTTCCGGGCGCAGCGGGTTGCCGCTGGCAAAATGGGCATCCGGGCGCAGGGTAAACGTCAGGCTGCGGTTATCCGCGCCCGCGGTCCAACCGGCGGCCAAGGTCGGCTTTAGCTCAATGGGCGCCAGTGGATTGGATTGGACCAGGCGCTGATACAGGCTGTTGAAGGATTGCACGGTGGTCAATTCGAATCCTTCCGCCGGATCAAAGCTGCTGGCATCGTCAATGGATTGGGCGATCACCAGCGTATCGGCCGGCGTCGACGCCAGTACGCTACCCGACAGCGCAGCGGCGGTTAACATCAGCGAGGGAAACAATAATTTCATCACCGGCTCCGGTAAAGAGGGCGCGCCTGGCGCCTGGCAAGCGTGAGGATGGACGCACCCGCCCGCAAGGCGGGTACGCCAGACATTGGCCTATTTAGTGATACGGTCGTAGAACACCATATCGGCGTTCAGGCCCTGCTGATAGCCTTTAACGTTATCGCGCAACACCACCTGCGTCTTGGCCTGATCGATAAACACATAAGGCGAGCTGCGCTGCAGCTCTTGCTGCATGGCGGTATAGAGAGCGGTGCGCTTAGCCGGATCGGGCTCGGCCACCGCCGCGAGCGTCTGTTGATTCAACGCGGGGATCTGCCAGCCGTTCAGCCCCGCCACGGTGCTGTCTTTGCCATTGTTGTAGGCGAAAGCGCTGGCGTTGGAATGGGCATCAAAATAGTCCGGGATCCATAGGCGGATAGCCGCCTGGTGTTGCCTGGCACGCACCCGTGCGTAAACCTGGCTGCCCGCCGCCGGCAATAGCTCAAGCTTCACGCCGCCCTGGGCAAAGCTGGCCTGCAGCGACTCGGCGATAGTGATAAAAGGGGGTTTATTTTCCACATCCAGGGTCAGGCTGGCGTTGGTTATGCCGGCTTTATCCAGGATCGCCTTGGCCTTGGCCGGGTCGAAGGTAAAGGGATTACTTTCTAGCGCGCCGGGCAGTCCCACCGGTAAAAAGCTCTGGTGAATAAAATACTGCCCTTTAAGCAGATCCTGGGTAATGCCTTTATAATCGACTAGATAGCGCGCCGCCTCCCAGAACGCCGGATTGTTCAACAGCGGATTGGCGGCGTTGCCGGTATTAAACACTAGATAATTTTGTTCCGCCGAGGGGATTTCCAACACCTTGACCCCGGGCTGGTTTTTCAGCGACGTGGTCTGATCGGGCCCCAGTTCCCGGGCGATGTCGGCATCGCCCTGCTGAATCAACAGGCGACGCGCGCCGGGATCGGGAACATTTTTGATGATCACGCTGTTGAGCAGCGGCTTATCCCCCGGCGAACCGGCGTTGGCATCCAGCACTATGGCCTGGTGCGGCTGATAAACCCGCATTTTAAACGGTCCGCTGCCGGCGGAATGCATTTTCAGCCAGGCGTTACCGTAGTCATTGCCGCTGATATTGGCCTTGACGGCGCGGCTATCGACGATGGAGGCAATGGGGGTGGAAAGAATATTCAGCGCGACCGCCGGGCTAACGTCGGCAGTCCAGTGCAGTTGCACGGTATGATCGTCAATTTTCTTTAGCTGAGCGTCGATATTCTCCGGATCCCAGCCCAGTACGTTAAGGATAAACGCCGGCGACTTATTCATCTTCACCGCGCGGGTAAAAGAGAACACGACATCGTCGGCGGACAGAGGATTACCCGAGGAGAACACCGCATGCGGCAGCAGCGTAACCGTTAACGTTTTCGCCGCGGCGTCCTGACGCCAGCTTTGGGCCAAAACCGGGCGCACCTGGGCCGGATTATCGCGATCGGCCTGCACCAAACGCTGATATAGGCTGGGGATGGTCTGGATACTGGATAATTCGTTACTCTCCGCCGGGTCGAGGCTGACGATATCGTCCAGGGACTGGGCGACAATCAATATGCCCGGCGGCGTGGCGGCCATGGCGCCGGTGGAAAACAGCGCCAGCATGGCCAAAGGCAGCAGTTTAGCTCTCATTAGGTTAATACTCCCTGCACAAGACAATACCCAACATAACCACTATGTTAGCGATCTCTCGATCTATTTGACGACCATAAGACAAATTCCCCGCCCAGGCAAAGTCTAAAAACATCTTTATTATAACTTCCGGTACGACGCAGCGCTGTCTTGTGCCACCCCGGGGTCCGGGTCTACGGATTTACGGCTCGCGCGGCGCAGCGCCGGCGAGAAACAGCTCAACGGCGCCACGGGTCATCTCGTGCACCCGGGCAACGCTCAGCGGCTCGGCATGCCGCTGGTAGATTCGGACTTCCACCTCGGCGGTGAGCAGCGCCAAAAATTGCAGCGCCCTGAGCCGGGAGTCGCCTGCGCGCAATTCCCCGCGCGCCTGAGCCCCCGCCATCAAAACGGATAATTTTTCCACGCCCTCCCTCGGACCAGATTCATAAAACAGCATACCGATGTCGGAATGTCCCGCCTCGCCCACCACCATCCGATACACCGACAGCGCGTGGTTGTCGCTGGTCAACACCGACAGCATCCGCTCACCGAAGCGCATCAATATCGTATCAAGGGGCAGTTTTTCCGCCACTGGTGTAGCCAGTTCCTCCGCTGCCTCCGTTAGATGCTGGGTGGCATATGCCCGAATCACCGCGGTAAAAATCTCTTCCTTGGAGGAAAAATAGCTATAAAGCGTCGCCTTTGAGCCTCCCAGCCGTTTAGCCAGTTCATTCATTGACGCGCGCTCATATCCCATCTCCTGAAACAGCCCGGCGGCGGCGTCCAGAATCGACTCACGTCGGGCTTGGGTACGAATTTTCATGTTCACTCCTGCGGCATAAATAAACTCAAGTGTACATTTTCTTGACAGATAAATCATAATAATGCAAAACTGAACCGTACGGTATATTTTTAAAAATGTTATTCATCCGCTTCATTTTAGCTGACCAAGGCGATTATTTACTTATATAAGGTCTTTAACATGCATATACGTCCTTTGATCTTCCGTCCCATGGCCGTGGCCCTGGGCATCATATTGGCAGGCTGTGCCGGAACGCCGACCACCCATTATGCGGATATCGAATCATCGTCCCAATTGCAGCCCAATACCGATCAAGAGTCCGGCCATATCCCCTTTCGCTACAGCACACCGGTCGATTGGAAAAAATATACCAATGTCATTCTAGAACCGGTGGCGATTTATCAGGGGGCGGATAATCAGTTTGCCGATCTAGCACGGGAAGATCGCCAGGCGCTGGCCACCTATATGCAAAACCAGTTTACCGAAAAATTGAGGCCTCATTTCAGGATAGTTACTAGCCCCACGGCGGATACCCTCAGGATAAAACTTACGTTAACCGGCGCCGAGACCACCACCCCGGTTCTCGGCACCTTTACCAAATTCGATTTGGCCGGCGGCCCTTATAATATTGTCCAATCCATTCGCGGCAAGGAAGGCCTGTTTAATGGCTCGGTCAGCTACGCCGTGGAAATTCATGACGCGAGCACCGGGCGCCTGTTGAATGCCTATCTGGCCAAACAATATCCCAACGCCCTCAACGTCGGGGCCAGCTTCGGCGCGCTGTCCGCTGCCGAGGTTGGCATAGATAAAGGGGCGGTGGAACTGGCCGAGATGCTGCGGTGAAAACCTATCCGCAGCTGATCGTCTGCCCTGACTGTGACAGCGTCTATCGACGCCGGGACCTCGAACCGGGTGAGGAAGCGCGCTGCATTCGGTGTGCCGCCGTGTTGTACCGTCGCGATCCGCTCAATTTGGATCGCTGGCTGGCACTGACCCTCACCGCCGGCATTGCCGGCGTTATCGCCATGTTTTATCCGGTGCTCAGCGTGACGTTGCATGGCGCGCAACGCACGGCTACCCTCTGGCAGACCGCCGTCGCCACGACGCAAGGCCCCGCGCTGCCGCTGGCGATGGGCACCCTGGTGTTATTAATTATCGTGCCGTTTATGCAGATAGCGCTGTTCGGATGGGTGGTATTTTTTGCCCGCCTGAACCGGCCTGCGCCCGGTTTTGTCATCAGCATGAAACTGCTGTTGTTTTTACAGCCATGGAGCATGGTCGGGGTCGGGATGCTGGGTTTTCTGGTCGCGGGCGTCAAATTGTCCGACCTGATGCAGGTGACGCCGGGACCGGGCTGCTGGGCGCTGGCGATATTGATGCTGCTGCTTAATATCATCAATCGCCGCAATATTAGTGCGTTGTGGACCTTTAGGATACCGCCCGCTTCCGGTTCCGATCGGGTGGCTCATTATGGTTAAACCGTCACGCGCCGGGCCCATGGGCCTGGTGGTCTGCCCTACCTGCGCGCTGGTATGCCGGCATGGCGACCAGGTGGGGAAGGCCGTACGCTGCCCGCGCTGCGCAACGCCGCTGCACAGCCGGCGGCCCGCCGGCCTGTCGCGTGCCTGGGCGCTACTGTTTACCGCCATCATGCTGTATTTCCCAGCCAACCTGCTCCCGGTGATGTACAGCAGCCTGCTTGGCAACGGCAGCGAAAATACCATTCTGGCCGGGGTGTGGGCATTCTGGCGTTCGGGTTCCTATGGCGTCGCCTGTCTGATTTTTATCGCCAGCGTGGTGATCCCCTGCTTTAAATTTTTCGCGCTCGCATTATTGCTGCTGACCTGCGGGCGGGGCAGCGCGTGGGCCATGGCGGAACGAACTCGTCTTTACCGGTTTACGGAAGCGATCGGCTACTGGTCAATGCTGGATGTGATGGTGGTGGCGGTGGTGTCGGCGCTGGTCAAATTTCAACAGCTCAGCGACGCTGAACCGCGCTACGGCATCCTCTTTTTCGCTCTGGTGGTGCTGTTTACCATGCTTTGCGCCATGAGTTTTGATCCACGTCTTATTTGGGATGGTGACGAGAGATGAACCCCACGCAGCCTCAACCTGATGTTGCCGCAGAACCGGCCATTAGACATCGTCGCCGGCCTCTCTCCCCGGTTTGGCTGATCCCCCTGGCCGCCTTGCTCACCGGCGCGGCGCTGCTATGGCATAGCGGCCTATCCGTCGGTCCGGAGGTGACCATTAGTTTCCAGACCGCATCGGGACTGGAGGCCGGCAAAACGACGGTGAAATACAAAGACGTGACGGTGGGCACCGTCACCGCCATAGGCCTGAGCGAGGACAGCCACCGCGTTCAGGTTGTCGTACGGCTAAACAAGAGTGCGGAGAACCTGGCGCGCGACGATACGCGGTTTTGGGTGGTTCGCCCGCGGATCGGTATTGGCGGCGTGACCGGCATTGATACCCTACTCTCCGGTGCCTATATTGGCGTCGATAAGGGGGAATCCTCACGGTGGGAAGCCGCCTTTACCGGGCTGGAGTTTCCTCCCGCCATCATTAACGGTATGCCGGGCAGCCGCTTTGTCGTGCTGGCGGACGACTTAGGCTCGCTGGACATAGGTTCACCAGTCTATTTCCGGCGGATCCAGGTCGGCCGGGTGGCCTCTTATCAGCTAAAAAATGACGGCCAGGGCGTAAGTTTACAGGTGTTTATTGATGCCCCTTACGATCGTTTCGTCACGCCGGATACCCGTTTTTGGAATGTCAGCGGCGTGGATTTATCCGTTGGGGCCAGCGGCTTCCGACTACGCACCCAGTCGGTTACGTCGATGATGGCGGGCGGCATGGCCTTTGCCACCCCGGCTCCAAATGGCCAAAAACGGCCGGCCGCAGCCGCTCCCGCCGGAGAATACCCGCTCTTCAAGGATCAGGAGACGGCCATGGCGCCGCCGGATGGACCACCCATTGCCTTTAGATTGCGCTTCGAGCGTTCTCTACATGGTTTAAGCGTCGGCGCGCCGGTGGAATTTTCCAGCGTGGTCATTGGCCGAGTGTCCTCTATTGATCTGGATTACAGCCCAACCGGATATCGGTTTCCTTCCATCGTCGGCATTGAGGTCTACCCTAACCGGCTGGGGAATGTGCTGAGCAAGCTGCCGAAACCGACCACCGAATTAACCCAGGCGGCGGCGGAATTTGCCCGCGGCCTGGTTGAACACGGCCTGCGCGCCCAGGCCGTCAGCAGTAATCTGCTTAGCGGCCAGCTGTATATCTCCCTTGATTTTGTGCCAAACGCGGCAAAAGTGCCGTTTGATCTTTACGCCCGTCCGATCATGCTGCCCACCATCAACGGGGGATTCGATCGGCTGCAAGAGCAGGTGGCCAGTATCGTCGGCAAAATCGATAAAATGCCCCTCGAATCCATTGGCAATCGCCTAAATGATACGCTGGGCAACGCTGACAAAACCTTGCGATTGGTCAACGGACAAACCTTGCCTGAGGCGAACGCCCTGCTCAAACAACTGCGGTTAACCACCGGCACCGCCCAGGCGTTGCTGGCGGAAGACTCGCCGCTGATGGTGAATATGGGCCAAGGGTTGCAGGAACTGGTGAACACCCTGCGCGCAGTGCGCAATCTTGCCGACCAGCTAGGCCGCCACCCGGAATCTTTGTTGCAAGGCCGGGCAACCGATCCCCGCGTTTCGCAGGGCGATAACACGCAATTACCTCTGAAAGGCCCGCACCCATGATGTTCTGGTTACGCAGTTCCCGTTTCGTACTGCTACTCTTCGTCGGCGCCTGCTCTTCGCCGACGATACGTTACCATACGCTGACTTCCCCTTCTTTAGGGGAACCGTCCGCGAGGCCGCCGGCGTCCTTTGTTCTCAGCATACTACCGGTTGGCGTCCCGTCCCAGTTGGATCAGACACAGCTCGTGGTACGCCAGGGCGCCAATGACGCCCTGGTGCTGGATAACGATCGCTGGTTAAGTCCCTTGGGCGAGGAAATCCGCACAACCTTGGCCACGGCGCTGGTTAATCGGCTCAACGCCCAGGATGTTTCCGGGTTGGCGGAACGCACCGGCGGTCAACCGGTGCTAAGAGTACACCTGCAGGTCCGACGGTTTGATGCATGGCCAGGTCAATGGGTAAGCTTTGCCGGGGATTGGACGCTGAGCGCAACGAACGCGGGAAATCGGGTCCAGTTGCTATGCAGTAGCCACTTTACGGAGCGCTCCCCGGGGGGATACGCCGACATGCTGCTGGCGCAACAGAAAATCCTCGCCAGGGTGGCCGAGCAGATCGCCCGCAACGCCGACCGCTGGACGCGGGACTACCGTGGCGATTGCAAACTGTAAGCCACGGCCGGCAACCGCCACCCAGGATCGGCCGCAAAACCGAGCGGTGCATGCCTCAACGGCATGCACCGCTCCTCCTGACCCGGGGCTAGGGCCGAATCCTCGCCCGCGACCTATGGAACCCATGGCCGCGTTACCGCCATCGTCCGGCGCCGCCGACGCTTCAAATATGGCTGCCTAATGAAATACAGCCCGTTAGCAACAACAGCGCCGCCATACCGCCTAACCACATCAGTCGTTTCATTTACTCTCCTGGGCATCACTGGTGCCGGGACGCCGGCACGTCGTTCCTCAAAACAGGGAAACACACCCTGTCAACAAAAAAGCCGAAACCACGCAGCCCAGCAAAAATACATTTTTCATATCATCTCCATTGGCGTAACCGCGGCGAGGCCAAGGCTCGCCTCATAAATAAACCATACCGTACGGTTTATTTATGCATAAAGGTGATCCGGCTGTCAAGACAATGTCGCCATTTAAGGGAATGACCAGACCGATGCTGAGATTTCACAATCGGCAACCTGGCCGCCGCGAAAAGACGTAATGAGAGATGGAACACATTTCTGATAAGGGAAAATTCAATTCCCCTATCCTCGCGGTTCGAGTTTGCTATTAATGGGGCATGCTTTTTCGCGGGAGGACACGGTCCTATGGACAAAACGGAGTTCCACCAACGCACGGCTGATTTACCCCATCCCACCGCGACGGACCGGCGGATTATTGATTATTTTGATAAACATTTTTTATCGATTCCCTACGGGAAAGTGGTTGATATTTGTGCGGAAATCAATGTTGCCAAGTCCACGCTGGGGCGGTTTATGATAAAAATCGGGTTCAACGGATTCCAGGACTTCAAGAAATCCGCGTTACCACCGGATCTGCGCAAAAATATCTCGCCCCTTGAGCGGTTCGCCAAAAAAGATACCCTCACCGATGGCACCCGCTTCATTCAACGGCATTTTGCGCAAACCACCGCCAACCTCAACGGCACGCTGGAAAAAATCGATCAAGCGGCGCTGGAAAAAACCATCGGCCTGATTTGTGATCCGGACAAAAAGCTGTATGTCATCGGCAGCGCCACGGCGCACTCGCTGGCCGAGTATTTTTATCTACTCGGACGTTATATTAAAAAAGATATTGTTTTATTGGATGCAAATATCGCCAACTTGCCGCATAAATTAGTGGATTCCCGTCAAGGCGACGTATTATTGGCAATATCCTATTATCGGTTTTCCAGCGTCACCACTCGGCTAATCAGATGGTTTTATCAACATCGCGGTGAGACGGTGGTAATAACCGACCGCGCCGTGAATCCCTTCAGTCATTTTGCGACAGCATTGCTGGTTATGGAAAGTCAACCCTCAGGTTTATTTAATAGCCGAAGCTCAGGATTCGTGTTGATTGAAGCACTGGTTAATTTTATGGGGGAGACCATGGGAAAAGATCTTGCTAATAATTTTCAGGTAATGGAATCACTCTTCGATGAATTTAACGTATTTAATAAGTAGAGGCTGATAGCATGAATCAAGATGATCCAAGGGTGCCCGAGTGCCCCGAGCTGCAGATAATGAACACCACGCTAGGGAAATTATCTTTTCGTTCCGGCGGCCAGGGCGAGACCATTATTTTTTTACACGGCCTGCTGGGCAGCTCCGCAGCCTGGGCGTTTCAGTTTGCGGCCCTCACGCCTGGCTATCATGTTATTGCCTGGGATGCGCCGGGTTACGGCGCTTCCACGCTCATTCCGGCAAACATTGACGCTTACGAACAAAGCTTGCACGAACTTATCCTGAGCGGCGGTCATGACCGGGTTTCCCTGGTTGGACATTCCATGGGCGGAACGGTGGCCAGCCGCTATGCCGCACGTCATCCCGACAACATCAGGTGCCTGATCTTATCCTGTACCCACCCGGGTTATGGCGCGCCGGACACCGCGCCGGTATCGGAAAAACTGCAAAAAAGACTGCTTGAGCTGGCGGATATTGGTCCTGAGGCCTATGGCTGGAACCGGGCGCGGGATTTATTGCCCTTTCCGGATACGCCCGGATCGGTATTAGCCTATGCGGCAAAAATCGCCGCGCAAACCCATCCGGAGGGGCTGGCGCGCGCCTCGCGTATGCTGCAGCTGGCGGATAATCGTCCTTTACTGCCCAAGATAACCGTCCCCACGCTGCTGTTAACCGGCGAAAAGGATCGGGTGGTTCAACCGCGGCTCGCGGCGGATCTGCTTAATCTGGTGCCCTACACCCAACATATTGTCATGCCCGGTCTGGCACACGCCCCCTATTTTCAAGCACCGGATTATTACAGTGGCTTAATTAAAAATTTCATTTCCTCCACCCAATAGATTTTACGTTGTCAGCATAGGCAGCCAACGCCACTGCGGCGTGAAAGATGAAGGGTATATAATGTTATCTTATTTAAGGAAGAGATCATGACCGGCTTTTTGATCGGCGCCATCATCACTCTATTGGCCGCGTGGTTTATTATTAAAAATTATCAGCCTCAGGCCATATTACTGTTGGCCGGATTAAGCATGCTGCTTATCACCGCCATTTTCTTTCCGGAAAAATCCATTTTATATGGCCAGGCAAAATCCGTCGGCTGGGCCGGTGGGGATATTTTCGCATTTGTCAAAGAGTCGTTATCGACCCAGGTGGCCGGTATTGGTCTGATTATAATGGCCGCCGGCGGATTTGCCGATTATATGGATCATATCAAGGCGTCCAACGCTATGGTTAATCTCTGCGTCAGGCCACTGCAAATGATCAAAGCGCCTTATCTGATACTGGCGTTGGGATATATTGTTTCTCAACTGCTGCATATTGCCATTTCCAGCGCGGCGGGCCTGGCCATGCTGTTATTGGTCACGTTATTTCCGGTGTTGGTGCGCTTGGGGGTAAGTAAAGCGGCGGCGGCGTCGATGATTGGCATGTCGGCATTTATGGACCTCGGCCCGGCGGTGGGAACCGCTAACCTGGCGGCCAAGCATGCGGGCATGGAGGCGGCGGTTTATTTTGCCCGTTATCAACTGCCGCTGGCGGCCGGCGTCATGGTGGTGGTGGCGATCTTGCTGTTTTTCACCGCGCGCCATTTCGACGCCAGGGATGGATTTTCCGCTGCCGAGTCGGAGCGCGATCGGCCAGGGGGAGAGGCGATAACGGCGGTGCCGGGATTCTACGCTTTGCTGCCGGTGTTTCCCGTAGCGCTGGTCCTGATATTCAGTCCATTGATTATCAGCACCATCAAGATTGATGTGGTCACCGCCATGATAATCGGCACCCTGGTGGCGTTTGTCTGCGAGCTGCTGGTGAACCGAAATTTTAAAACCGCCTGTCAGGGGGTTCAGGTCTTTTTCAAGGGAATGGGCACCATGTTTACCTCCATCGTCTCCTTGTTGGTCTGCGCGGACGTTTTTGCCCAGGGGTTGCAAATCATCGGCGCCGTGGACTTTATCATCCAGACCGTCCAAACCGCGGGTTTCGGTTTCGACAGTATGACCGTGCTGATGGCGCTGCTGGTTTGTGTTACCGCCGCCCTGACCGGCTCCGGCGTGGCCGCGTTTTTCTCCTTTTCCGGGCTGGCGCCGGGAATCGCCGGAAAATTTGGCGAAAGCGCGGTGCGGATGATTCTGCCGATGCAGTTGATGGCGGGAATGGGCCGCTCGATTTCACCGGTGGCCGGCGTGATTATTGCCGTCAGTAAAGCCGGCGAGTGTTCGCCCTTTATGATTGTGCGCCGTACCTTTATCCCGGCCGTCGGCGGTATGGCGGCGATGCTGATTATCAACGGCATCATCAATTAACCGCACCCGGCAGAGGTGATATCGCGCGGATTCCCTTGCGAATCGGCGGCAAATCCAACATTTTCACGTCGATGTGTTTTTGGCCGCAGGGGAAGAACGCGCCATCGGCAGGTCCCGCTCTTGCGGCAAAAAAAAGTCTCCGCCATTAGTAACTGCTTGCCACACCAGCCATTTCCCGCCCCTGTTGCCTGCCCACGCCTGCGCGTTTAGCCCGATTCCGGCCGCGTCCTTGCCGGCGGGCGCGGCCAGATCCTCAATGTTGAAAATGTGATCAGATTCAAAATGCCCGTTTTTGGATTCTAGTATGGTAGTAGACGAAGCATCATCAATGATACCTTTCAAGCAGTAGTATCAAGGATCGGATCCCTATGAAAATGGTTAAGGCGGGCGTGTTTGTGACCGGTATCGGTTCGCGCGGGCCCTCGGATATATCGTCGGTTTGCATGGCGGCGGCGCGCCTGGAAGACAGTACTCTTTGGAATGGGAAACAGCGGAGCGAATCATGAGAAGCATTGTTATTGAGCAACCTGGACGGTTAGTTATTCAGCAGCGGGAGATTCCCCGCCCCGCGGCCGAAGAAGTCAGAATCAAAGTGAAATATGCCGGCATCTGCGGTTCGGATGTGCATATTTATCATGGCCATAATCCCTTCGCTAAGTATCCGCGGGTTATTGGACACGAATTTTTTGGCGTGATAGACGACGTCGGCGCCAACGTGAGCCGCCAGCGGTTGGGTGAGCGGGTAGTGGTTGATCCCGTGGTCAGCTGTGGACATTGTTATCCCTGTTCGGTGGGGCGTCCCAATGTGTGTGCCGAATTATCGGTGATCGGCGTGCATAGGGATGGGGGGTTTAGCGACTATGCCTGCTGTCCGGCGAGTAATGCCCACCGGGTTCCCGATTCCGTTGCCGACGCCATCGCCTGCATGGTCGAGCCTTTCACCATTGCCGCCAATATCACCGACTTCCTGAAACCGCAGGCCGGGGACACGGCGCTGGTCTATGGCGCGGGCCCCATGGGCCTCACCGTGATACAGGTCCTTAAGGGCGTTTACGGTGTGCATAAGGTGATTGTCGCCGATCGCATTCCGGAACGACTGGCCATGGCGCGGGAAAATGGCGCTGACTGGACCATCGATAATAGCCAGCACCCGCTGGCCGAGGTATTAGGCGCCGAGGGCGTCCGTCCAACGGTCGTCATTGATGCCGCCTGCCATCCGGCAATATTACAGGAAGCCATCAATCTGGCCTCGCCCGCTGGACGCATCGGCATGATGGGATTCTCCGGCGAGCCGAGCATGATTACCCAGCAAAGCATTACCAGTAAAGAGCTATCTCTATTCTCGTCGCGCCTGAACAGCGGACGTTTTCCACAGGTCATCAGTTGGATGGAGCAGGGCCTGATTGATGCCGGCAAGCTGATAACCCATCATCTGCCCATGGCGCAGGTCGAGGCGGC
>JAATGH010000284.1 GCA_015654745.1 Enterobacterales bacterium | reverse complement strand
TTACATCACAGGATATTACAGCCAGCTCAGACCTCATCAATATAATGGTGGTTTGACGCCGAATGAATCAGAACGATTGTCCTGGAAAAACTCTAAAGCTGTGGCCAGTTGTTGTTGACCACCACACCCCTTCAGCATGAAAGTGTTCAAGCCGTCATCAAACTTCATGATGTCATTCTCGTTGATCCTTACTCTCATCAGGTAGTCCATTCCCTGCCGTAGTGATATCGGCTCATCTATCACGAATCCGAACCAGTCATCGTAAATCTGGCCCAGCCAATAGCCGCCGCCATGCTCTTTGAGGCGCGGCTGAGTCATTGCCCGGTCGCAGGGATTTTTACGTTTAAAGACACTTATCATTAGTGCATAATTATAAGATAACTTATGGCTAATCAGGATCTGAATATGGCAAACCAAGGAAGAAACAATGCTATCGATTTTGTAAAGATTTTGATGGCCATCCTTGTAATCTCAATTCATACGATAACTCCTAGCGGGACTTTAGATTATCTTCTCACCCAAAGCATAGCGAGGGTTGCCGTACCATTTTTCTTTATTGCTGCCGGTTATTATTTTCCATCAAATCCTAAAGCAGCAGATATTAAGAAAACTGTTTTCAGGCTTACCTGCTTGTATATCGCATGGTGTGTTTTTTATCTGCCCTTCGAAATATCGGATATAGCTATGAAGCACCTTTCAACTGGCGGGTATGCATTTGAATCTTTATACATACTTGTAAAAGGGTGGCGGCATCTTTGGTTTATGCCTGCGCTGATAATCGGCATGATTGTTTATTATTTCCTGTATGCAAGCAAACGACTTTACCTTATTGCTATATCACTATATGTGATTGGATTCATCTTGCAGTCAAGTATTGAGCATGGTGAATACTCTATCCTATTTTATAGAAACTTTTTAACATTCGGATTCCCTCTAATTGCCTTAGGTGCGGCCCTAAAAAAATACAGAATTTCATCTTTGGCCGCCTATTCTGGGGTATCAACCTTCTTATTTCTTACTATCATGCTTTGTGCTGAGGGATGCATCAGGCTAAAGCTGGGAGTTTATAATAATGATCTATTATTATTCGCTCCACTCGCCGCGTCTTGTATCTTCATGATTGCGTTAAGATCAAATATTAAAATTAACTTTAACATAGCTAGCACTGCATCAAGCATTTACTTTATTCATTATTTCTTTTACTTAGCTTTAAAATCCCAGATTGGTAACCAGACACTCCTGTTTTTATCGGTTTCATTTTTTTCAGTATTTTTCAGCCTGACGTTTGGAAAAATCAGTTTTTATAAAAGAATCCTAACTTAAATCTTATATGAGTACGTTTTTTTAAGATCAGTCTTTAGGTGGTGAAGGGAGTTCTTTGCTTCCATCACCTGAAGAAATGTATGATCTTAATGATTTCCTATACTCGGTCCAAGTGCTCAGTAAATCATCAAGCTCAGACTCCATTGCAGTTGTAAAATCTTCGTCTTCAATTTGCTCTCTGATGGAATTTATTTTAGAAGATGCTCCGTCATATTCAGACTGTTCAGCAGCAGCCTTCGGTTGTCGTAAATACAGCTCAGCCGTCAAATATTCCGCCGCCATTGAATCAGAAGTAAGAGCCTACCCGGCCACCGAGTCGGGTTTTCTATATGAAAAAAATACAAAAACTCTTTATTGAAGAACGCAAAGGCCTTAGCCCTTTGGATAGCACCCCCTAATAACTACTATGGAAACGAGAATGTATTATTTTCTTTGTTGTAGACCATTCCTGTAGATGCGGGATTATCCTGAATTATTTCAACCAGATAATATCCATCCAATTCAAAATCTGAATCGGCTACAATCGTGTTGTCAACTATGTTAGTTGTCGAGGAAATCAATGCGTAAATAGTAGCAGCCATTATGCATACTCCATAATAATTATATAACCATTTGCACCCGCACCAGATGCAAAGTATTGAGTTTATGTTGGTTTTGTTCCGCCAGCCCCTCCGCCACCGGCACCACCTCCAGAAGCGGTTGTTGTTGTGTTACCGCCACCGCCACCCCCAACATTTGATCTGTGCTTTTTTTGCTCCTGAAGTTTTGGTCCGAGTTCCGCTTGTGCTGAACACTTGAATATTGAGTAATCGCCCAGGCGCCGCACTCAGTAGGCCCGACTTAAGATTCGTCACAATAGTAGCAGGCACTCCATTATCAAGCACATCAGTGGACGAAGTATCAGAAATGAACTGGGCCAACACATAGGCCATTACTGTTGCCTGCCTGATGGCTTTGTTTATTTGCGCAGATGATGACTTCCCTGCCTGAAATCCTGAAGCAAGTGCGCTCAATGCTTCATAATCAGCTTGAGATAAGACATTCGCTCCTGAGCTAATTGTGAAAAGTTTAAAATTGTTTGTACTCATTATAATTTCTTCTCCCATGCGCCATCATCGAATCCGGCTATGTAATCGTTATCCATATCAAACCCGAAAAATTTATTGCCTACTGACGGGGTTTCTACGGAGGGTGTCTGAATGTCGCCAGCCCAAACCCCGGCGGCCTTTACTGTCAGATATCCCTGACGGATCGCCGCGATCAGCTCGAGTGAAACATCAGAAATATCGGTTTCCGGAAATACCCAAACTGAAATTGTCATGTCCTGGTTGTCTACGATCTGCATCGTCAGGCCTGAACCTGCCAGAGCCGTATCGAGGATTTCCGGTAGGGTTTCGTTTGTGCCGTTCCAGTGATTAATCGCAATTTTTGCTTTGAGGACAATTCGGTAAACGTCATCACTCAAGTTCGTAAATCCAACGTCAGGATCATATGGCCCTTGCCACACACCCTGATCGAATCCCAAACTGTCCGTGTCAAAGGAAAAATAAATGCCAGATATGGGCTGTCTAACAACTCGCGTTCTGCCAATCCATTTGCCGAGAATATCCAGCTGCACGCCGATCGCTTCATCGATATCGAATTCGGTAATAAACGCAGTTATTGCGTTTCCGGCATCGCTCAGCGGTCGGGTAATCAGGTCAATATGGTCAACGAAAAGCGGCTTTAGGCTGTGGTAATTGGTAGTAAGATCGGTGTCTTTACTCATGGCGTCACCGTAATGCTGATATTGCTCACGTCACAGGTTGCCGATTCGCTGTAACCAATAGCGATATTTGCCGCGGCGACCGTTCCGGCACTTTTCCCGATTTGCAAACTGGTGATGTCGTAGAACCGGCTTTCCCCGCCGCTTACCACACCAAGGGTTGCCGCCGTTGCGATTGAGTTTGCGCGTAGGCAATGGGAGAGAGAGAAGCAAGGGGGGCGCGGCAGAGCAATGTCAGGTTCCAATCAGACCCTTGACCCACGCACAGACGGCATTCTGGGGCTGGGCAAGTGAAAACCTAACCGGAAACTTAAGGTAAGGCACTTAAAAGCGCGGACAGGTTGGGATTATTCCTTAACCTTGTTCGTGCCGTGCTTCCTCCCGTTGCTTAGGAATGGCTGTTATTGGCACCGTCTGGCATCACCGTAGATATATTTTCCGTATAGTTTTTGGACAGGATAAGTCCACAGAATTGCAGTGATTGAGCAATGAGCAAAGCCGCTCGCAAAGTCAGAGAGAATGCCCGTAAGAGGGCTATAACATTCTGGTAGGTGCAAAGCCTAAACAGATGGAACAGGAAGACGCCCGCACACAACGAAAAGAAGTTTTGTTAAGTGCTGAGGCAAAAGCCCACCTAATCGAAATGCGGACTGAGGGATTCGCCCCCCGAATACGTTACCCACGGTTCAGCAATATTCACGATACGCAGCATTCAAGAATTCGCAGGCCGCAGCCATGCAGGAGGAAACAAGCCTGTATGTTGCAGAGGGCGGAGTAATGGGGAGCGTCTTTGAACGCCTGAATTCACCCCCCCTGAAAGATACCCCGTTTACGGTTCTGGCTACGCTTGCCGTTCGCCTCATGAGCTCCGCGCCGTCACTGGTTGACGAAGGGCAACGCATCGCACAAGCCACAGACGGTAACAATGTGTCAGACGATGAATTGGCAGCAGGCATCGCCCGCGCTGGGGTGGATGCTATGCGCCGAAACCTGCATGTGCGGGGATACAACGGCGCTCACCAATGGCGTTCATTCATTTCGGTGATTCACTTATTCCGGCAATGCAACCTGCCCTTGTATGCGATGGCTCAACGCTAACCGGAACTCTATGCGTGAATAGTTACACGCACAGCATGAGCGCAAAGCTCACTTATTTAGTAAGCACAGAAAAATATTTAGGGTTTGTGGCGATTCGTGCGGGGGGCGTTTTGGGAGTATCAGGGAGAAAAGCTAACTTGACTTGTAACTAAACTAGAAGGGTTTGATGCTAGGGATGTAATTTGAGTGTAAGTGCTTGATTTGAAATGGTACGCCCTACAGGGCTCGAACCTGTGACCTACGGCTTAGAAGGCCGTTGCTCTATCCAACTGAGCTAAGGGCGCATTGCTTGTCCCAAATTGGGAGCGTTGCGGGTTCGGATTATACGGGCAGA
>JAATGH010000482.1 GCA_015654745.1 Enterobacterales bacterium | reverse complement strand
GTGCGTTTTTGTACTAAATAGTGTTGCAAGTCGCTCATGTGGGTTCTTCCAGGGTCGATTCTGCGCCTAATAGCGCCAAAGCCTGCGTGCGCAGGGCGGTTAACCGCGGATCGCTGCGCCGCCGCGGATAGGGTAAATCAACAACAATGGTATCGATGATGGCCGCCGGGCGCGGGCTAAAAATGATTACCCGATTGGCCATTAGCAGCGCTTCCTCCACATCATGGGTCACCATCAACGCGCTAAAGCGTTGTTCGCGCCATAAATCAACCAACTCGCGCTGCATATGGATCCGCGTCAGGGAATCCAGTTTACCCAGCGGCTCATCGAGGATCAGCAGGCGCGGATGATTGATCAGCGCCCGTGCCAGCGCCGCGCGCTGCGCCATGCCGCCCGATAGCTGGCTGGGCCAGGCGGTGGCGAACTCGGTCAACCCAACGCGCTGCAGAATGCCTTCAATGCGCGAGCGCGCGTCGGTCGGCACCTTTTTGCCAGTCTGCAATCCCAAACCAACATTGTCGTACACCGTGCGCCAGGGATAGAGCGTAGGGTCCTGAAACACCACCACGCGCGACGGCGCGGGGGCAACCAACGCCACGCCATCTTCGGTGATATCACCGGAGGTCGGCAAATCCAGGCCGGCGACCAGCCGCAGCAGCGTTGATTTTCCACAGCCCGAGGGTCCCAGCAGCGCGACAAACTCCCCGGCGCGCACGTTCAGAGAGACCTGATTTAATACGGGCAAGGTTTTACCGTGCAAATAGAATTGATGGCTGACATTGGCCACATTTAATTCCAGACCCCGGTTCGGTTGTTGTGAAATAGATGCCATCGCGTTTTCTCCTGTCGTTAAGCAACCTAAACCCAACCGGAACCAAAAGGAAATGCGAAAAATGAATGACGTTAGGTAGGAAAGTACAAATAAATAATCACATTTGAATATGAGAAATTGTTATTTAATTTACCGCGCCCTTTCATGGATAGTCAGTATTATTGACTCGTCACCAGGTTACTGACAAAAATGAATAACAGGCTTTTCACCCTTTCCAGGCGACATTTTCTGCGTAATGTGGGTATTGTCGGCGCAGGTCTCGGCTTGGGTCCATTGTTCGCCGCGCCGGCGCGGGCTGACGATACGCCGTTAACCACGATTAAACTGGCCTGGGGCCAGACCGCGGTTTGTCAGTCACCGATCTCGGTGGCGCTGAAACAAGGCTTTTTCAAGAAATACGGTCTCAACGTCGAGCCGGTGAATTTTAGCGGTCCCACCGACGCCTTACTGCAGGCCATCGCCACCGGCCAGGCGGATGGCGGTATCGGCATGGCGCTGCGTTGGCTCAAGCCACTGGAACAGGGTTTTGACGTTGACCTTACCGTGGGCACGCACGGTGGCTGCATGCGCTTGTTGACGCCCAAAAACGCCGGTATCACCGGAATTAAGGATCTGGCGGGCAAATCGGTGGCGGTCAGCGACCAGGCCAGTCCGATCCGCAACTTTTTCGCGATCCAGTTGGCCAAGCAGGGCATCGATCCCGATAAGCAGGTGAACTGGGTGCAATACCCGGCCGACCTGTTTGGTGAGGCGCTGCGCAAGGGAGAAGTCCAGGCCATCGCCAGTGATGATCCCCAGGGCTGGCTGCTGAAAAAACGCTACGACCTGCTGGAAGTGGATAACAACCTGAGCGGCGAGTATGCCAACCTCACCTGCTGCGTGCTTGGGCTGCGCGGTTCGCTGGTACGGGAAAATCCGGCGGTGGCCCGCGCCGTTACGTTGGCGATTGTCGATGCACAGCAGTGGACCGCCGAGCATCCGGCGGAAACCGCCAAGATCTTTGCGCCCTTCGTGCCGGGATCGGTGGCGCCCGATGATATCGCCGCCATGCTGCGGGAACACACCCATCAACATCACTCCACCGGGGCGCAGTTGCGTCAGGAAGTGGCTTTCTACGTTAATGAACTCAAGACCATTAAGGTCATCCGCCCGGATACCGACGCACAGCGGTTTGCCGAGCATTATGTGCCCGAATTGATTCCCGCGGACGCCATGCATCACGATCATCACGTCGCGGCGTAAGCCTCGTCAGGAGTAAGCATGTCCAGTGAAGCCGTGCCTCTATATCAAGATAATGCCCCACGTTTGCGGTGGTCGGTCGCATTGGTTATTGCGATAGCGGCCTGGTGGGTACTGGTGGCGTTCATGGTTTGGTGGCCAGACAAACCGCAGGGCTTCGCGCCGCCGCGTTTTGTCGATGAAACGCATCGGCTGTTTATCGCCCTGGCCGCGCTGTTGACGCTTTCCGCCGCCGCCGGCCGCCTGTTTTCCTGGCCCTGGCTGCTGCAGCCGCTGCTATGGGCGGGCCGCTGGCTGATCGTACTGGCGTTATATATCGCGGTGTGGGAAGCCACTACCGCCAAACTGGCCCTGCTGCCGGCGCCGTTTTTCGCCCCGCCGCGTGGGCTGTTCGAGGCCTATGTCACGGACTGGCAACGGCTGGGCGATAGCGTTCTGCACTCGATGCGTTTGCTGGCCCTGGGTTTTTTCTTCGGCAGTCTGAGCGGTTTCGTCACCGGCGTCGCCATCGGCTGGTCGCGGGGGCTGGGATATTGGGTCCATCCGATTTTACGCTTCCTGGGCCCCGTGCCGTCTACCGCCCTGCTGCCGCTGTCGCTATATTTCTTTCCGTCGAGCTTTTCCGCCGCCATATTCCTTATTGCGCTCGCCACCTGGTTTCCGGTGACGGTGCTGACCTGGTCCGGGGTGGCCAGTGTGGATTCCCGTTATTATGACGTCGCGCGCACCCTCGGCGCCAACACGCTATTTTTGATCTTGCGCGTGGCCGTGCCGGCTTCGTTGCCGCATGTGTTCGTTGGCCTGTTCATGGGGCTGTGCGCCTCCTTTTCGGTGCTGGTCGCGGCGGAGATGATGGGGGTGAAATCGGGGCTGGGCTGGTACCTGCAATGGGCGCAGGGCTGGGCCGCCTATGCCAATATGTATGCCGCGCTGATTGTGATGGCGCTGCTGTTTTCCTCGCT
>JAATGH010000386.1 GCA_015654745.1 Enterobacterales bacterium | reverse complement strand
TTTTTGGAAACCAAAGATATCATGCAGGATCAATTAGATGCCTACAAAACGGCCACTGAACCCGATGCGGCGAGCTTTGCGTATATTTGCGAAGCGCTGCGCCAATTGGCATTGGAGTCTAAGGCTGTTCCTAAAGAAGAAAGCGCTAACCCCGACTCCGCCGAGCCGGTAAAACCGGCAACGGTAGACGCGGTGATCGCCATCAGGTTAAGCGAATTAAAACCGACTGAAATTCCGCTGATGCTTGAGGAACTCGGTAATCTTGGCACGGTGTTGGATTATCAACAAACCGATGACAGCCTCAGCGCCCACCTGCAAACCACCGTGGATGAGGATGATATCTGTGCGGTGCTGTGCTTTGTCCTGGATCTCAGCCAGATACATTTTGACGCCCAACCGACGTCGGTGAGTCCAGCGGAACCTACAGCGGTTGCTCCCATCAGAGCTAATGCCGCGGCGGATGCTACCGAAGCGCCAACCCCAATGTTGACGCCCACGCCTATGGCGAAGCCGGTTTCAGCCGATCCGGCTGAAAATACGGCTCCTAATGCGGCGGCGAGCCGGCCGGCCGACGCCGCAGCCGCACGGGTAAAACCCGCCGACACCAGCATTCGGGTCGCGGTGGAAAAAGTCGATCAGTTAATTAATATGGTGGGCGAATTGGTCATCACGCAGTCGATGATTGCCCAGCGCGCCAGCAATTTGGATCCGGTTGAGCATAGCGATTTGCTAATCAGCATGGGCCAGTTGGAACGAAATGCCCGCGATCTGCAGGAATCGGTGATGTCGATCCGCATGATGCCGATGGAATATGTGTTTAACCGTTTCCCCCGTTTGGTCCGCGATCTGGCAGCCAAGCTCGATAAACAGGTGAACCTTACTCTGGAAGGCAGCTCTACCGAATTGGACAAAAGCCTGATTGAACGCATTATCGATCCGATGACCCATCTGGTGCGCAACAGCCTGGACCATGGTATCGAAACGCCGGCCGTCAGGTTGGCGATGGGTAAAAACGCGGTCGGCAATCTACAACTACGGGCTGAACACCAAGGCGGCAATATTTGCATCGAGGTCATTGACGACGGTGCGGGACTTAATCGGGAACGAATATTGGCCAAAGCCCTGTCCCAGGGATTGCCGGTCAACGATAGCATGTCCGATACGGAGGTCGGCATGCTGATCTTTGCTCCGGGATTTTCCACCGCCGAGCAGGTCACCGATGTTTCGGGACGCGGAGTCGGCATGGACGTGGTCAAGCGTAATATCCAGGCCATGGGCGGACATGTGGATATTCTGTCTCAGCAGGGCAAAGGCACCACTATTCGTATTTTGTTGCCGCTGACGTTGGCCATCCTTGACGGCATGTCGGTGCGGGTAAGCAAGGATGTGTTTATCCTGCCGCTGAATACGGTTATGGAATCATTGCAGCCGCAGTCGGAAGATCTGCATCCTCTGGCCGGTGGTGAGCAAGTGTTGCAAGTCCGCGGCGAGTATTTACCGTTGGTGGAATTGCACCAGCTGTTTGATGTGGCAGGCGCCAAGACCGACCCTACCGAGGGAATAGTCGTGATACTGCAAAGCGCAGGCCGTCGTTACGCCTTGCTGGTGGATCAATTGATTGGCCAGCATCAGGTCGTGGTGAAAAACCTGGAAAGCAACTACCGCAAAGTACCGGGAATATCAGCCGCCACCATTCTAGGCGACGGTAGCGTGGCGTTGATCATTGATGTTTCCGCACTACAGGCCCTTAACCGTAATAAACGGCAGGCCGGTGTGCTGCTTAATTCTTAATATTTAGCCGACTGAAAAAAAAGGTGAAAACCATGGCAGGACTTGCAAATGTCACCGCGCTGACCGGGGAAAATGAAGGCCAAGAGTTTCTGATCTTTACCCTTGGCGATGAAGAGTATGGTATCGATATACTGAAAGTACAGGAGATCCGTGGTTATGATCAGGTGACCCGGATCGCCAATACGCCGCCGTTTATCAAAGGCGTAACCAATCTGCGCGGTGTCATTGTGCCGATACTGGATTTGCGTATCAAATTTGACCAATCAGGCGTGTCATATGATGACAATACGGTCGTGATTGTGCTCAATCTCTATCAGCGGGTGGTGGGCATAGTGGTGGACGGCGTGTCGGATGTCCTCTCGCTGACGGCGGATCAGATTCGCCCCGCGCCTGAATTTGCCGTCACCTTGGCCATGGAATATCTGACCGGTCTTGGTTCCCTGGGGGAGCGTATGCTGATCCTGGTAGACATTGAGCGTTTGCTTAACAGTGACGAAATGGCGCTGATCGATAGCGTCGCCAATACCTGAGTCTTACTCCCCTGTAAAAAAAAACGGAATCGGCATCATCATCGGCCGGTTCCGCTTATCCGCTGATTTCTTTATTTACCGATAAAGTTTGCTCTCCCCGTGCCGATAAAACTAACACCAGGTGTAGTGGGAATTCAGGCATGTTTAAGCGAATTAAGGTAGTTACCGGGTTGGTTTTTTTACTTGTTATTTTTTGTTTATTGCAAATTTCGTCGGGAGGAGTGTTTTATCACTCGCTAAAGCAAGATCAGTTCCATTTTGGTGTTTACCAAGACCTGCGTAAACAGCAGACTGCGCTCAGCGCCAGTTGGGTCGCGTTGGTACAAACTCGCAATACCCTTAACCGGGCGGCGGTGCGCTATTTGATGGATACCAATAAAATTGGTAACGGCGCCACGGTAAGTGAATTATTAACCGAAGCCAAGGGGACCTTGGCCCGTTCAGAGCAAACCTTCAGTCTTTTCCTGGCAATGCCCGGCGTCGAGGGTCAGGATCAAGCGAACCAGCAGGCGCTGAAACAACGCTACGATGCGTTGCACGCCGCGCTCCTTGAATTAAATACGGAGCTTAACGACGGTAAGATTAATGACTTTTTTGCCCAGCCCACGCAAGGACTGCAAAACAATTTTGAAGATGCCTATAACCGTTTTTTAGTCGGGAATATTGGTTTATATAACGATGCGGTCGAACAAAACCGGCAATCGTACGTGCAATCGGTCGGCGTATTGGGTGCGGCCGTGGTTGCGGTGTTATTGCTGTCCCTGCTGGCATGGATAGGCATTCGCCGGATTTTACTGCATCCGCTTAGCTATCTTATTAGCCATATACGCGGTATCGCCGCTGGCGATTTGACCCAGGCGTTGGAGGTCCATAGCCGTAACGAGATGGGAATGCTGGCCGACAGTTTACGTGAAATGCAACATTCGCTAACCGGTACGGTACATACCGTACGGCAAACCGCCGATTCCATTTTCAGTGGCGCCACCGAAATCGCCGCCGGCAATAGCGATCTCTCCTCACGCACTGAGCAACAGGCATCGGCGTTGGAACAGACCGCCGCCAGCATGGAACAGCTGACCGCCACGGTAAAACAGAACGCGGAAAATGCCCGCCAGGCGAGACAACTGGCGCTAAGCGCGTCGGAAACCGCGCAAAAGGGCGGTAAAGTCGTGGCTAATGTCGTCAGTACTATGCATGAAATTGCCGGTAGTTCTCAGAAGATTGCGGATATTACTGGTGTTATCGACGGTATTGCTTTTCAGACCAATATTTTGGCCCTTAATGCGGCAGTGGAAGCCGCGCGCGCAGGTGAACAGGGCCGTGGTTTTGCGGTGGTGGCGGGTGAAGTCCGCAGCCTGGCCCAGCGCAGCGCGCAGGCGGCGAAAGAGATCAAAGGATTGATCGATGATTCGGTTAATCGGGTGGAAGTCGGTTCAACGCTGGTCGAAAGCGCGGGTGAAACCATGTCGGAGATCGTCAACGCGGTAACTCGTGTCACCGATATCATGGGCGAAATTTCATCAGCCTCGGATGAGCAAAGTAGGGGCATTGATCAGGTGGGCGAGGCGGTGGCCGATATGGATCGCACCACGCAGCAAAATGCCGCGCTGGTGCAGCAAGCCGCTCACGCCGCCTCCGCCATGGAGTCGCAGGCCGGGTTGTTGACCCAGGCCGTGTCGGTATTTCGGTTGAATATGTCAGCCGGGCCGACGGTAACTCCGGCGGTAGCCAAAAAAACGTCCGGTTCGGGACAGCCCGTGGTGCGGGAACCCGTCAAGGCCAGAGGAAATGCGTCAGCGGAAAATTGGGAAACCTTTTAATTACGCTTGGTAAAAATA
>JAATGH010000271.1 GCA_015654745.1 Enterobacterales bacterium | reverse complement strand
TGCAAGCTTTCCTGCCGGTGGTTTTGCTTTGCGGGCTGAACTGGGTCCGACGTCCCACACCGTCCGTCAGGGCGCTGGCATGGGTTAATCTGTTCGCCTTGGCGATCGGTACCCTGGCCGGCCTCTATTTGCCCGCGGCCCAGCCGGTTCAGTTGACGCTGACCCTGCTACAACTGCTCGCGCTGCCGCTGTTTTTATTAAGCCAATTTTCTGTTTCCGGCCGCATGGGTTACTGCTGGCAAGGCCTGCTGGTAGCCGGTGCGGCAATGCACTGGAGTAATGATCCCAACCTAAGCGCGTTGACTCCCGCGGGCGTGATCAATACCGATCTGCTGCTCAACCTCAGCGCGGTGATCCTGGCGGTGGTGATACTTGCGCTAGGCGGCGTGCTGACGTCAATGTTGGTCCGGCGGCTGCGGAGGTGGCGCTGGCCGCTGTTGCTGGCTTTGTCGCTTTTGCTGCTGTTGCCGCTCTGCGGCCAGGCGCTGCTGCTGCTGATGAAACTCGACGCGCTGGGGCTGACCAAGGCACGGTTGAGTTTCGTCGCGCAGGTGACCAACCATAATCCGTGGCTAAACTATCTCGCAGTGCTGGCGTTGGCCGCGCTGCTGGCCGGCTTTATCCGGCCGCTGCTGGCGCTGCGCGCCGGCTATCGCCGCTTAAGCGCGCCGGTTCCCAGACGGCAGGCCATCGCCCGTTACCGCGATGCCCGGCGCACCGCGCTCACGCTGCTGGCCGTATCGCTGGTGGTGCTGGCCGGTCAGCTGTATTGGGATCTGGTGGCGTCCCAGCCACCACGGCTCTCCGAAGCGGTGCCGGTCACGGTCGCCGCAGACGGCCAGGTACATATTCCCCTCGAACGGGTCCGCGACGGTAAACTGCATCGTTTTGTCTGGGTGGCGGATGACGGTAAGGCGGTGCGCTTTCTGGTGATCAATCGCTACCCGGATCGCCTGCGGCTTGGCGTGGTATTTGACGCCTGTCTGCTATGCGGCGACCAGGGGTATGTCATGGAAGGCAATCAGGTGGTGTGTGTGGCCTGCGGCGTGCATATCTTTATTCCATCCATCGGCAAGGCCGGCGGTTGCAACCCGATTCCCATTGATAACTGGCGCAACGACGATAAAGAGCTGACTATTGGCAAACCGGCGCTGGTGGCGGGGGTTAATTATTTTACCACCGTCATTACCTTGTCCGTGATCGATCCGGTGGACGGCAGCAAGCTGACCAACGTCAAGGCCGAATACAAGTATGGTTATGGCGGTAAAATGTACTTCTTTACCAGCGAAGCTAATTATAACCGTTTTCGCGCCAAGCCGACGCAGTTCGTACCGGCCGCGGCCGGTCACGCGGAGGGCGAGTAGCTTATGATGTGGCGCATGTTGTTGCAGTCGTGGTGCAAAAATATTCGGCGTAAGTCCTTGGCGGTGCTCACGGTATTCCTGGCTGCCGGACTGATTTCCGCGCTGTTGGCGGTATCCATCGATATCGGCGACAAAATGGCGCGCGAACTGAAATCCTACGGCGCCAATATCCTGATTGAGCCGGCCGGCCAGGCCGCGTTGCCCGCGCTGTTCGGCGAGCGGGGCGCACCGCTTGCCGGTCAGGATCTGATTGATGAATCCGAGCTGCCTAATATCAAGGATATTTTTTGGCGCAATAACATCATCGGCTTCGCGCCGCTGCTTAATGGCGAAGTCCGGGTGAAAGGCACGACGGTGCCGATTTTAGGGACTTTTTTCTCCCAGCCGGTCAACGTGCCGGACGAGACGGACTTCCATACTGGTCAGCAGATCATCAGCCCTTATTGGCAGGTCACCGGCCGTTATCCCTCCGAGCCATGGAGCCAAGGACAGACCGCCGACGTGCTGATCGGCAGACAATTGGCCCAGCGTAGCGGGTGGACAATCGGGGACAGCCTAACTCTGCAGGGATCCCATGGCCAGCAAAACGTCGTGATAAGCGGCGTACTGGCCAGCGGAGGTGATGAGGAAGAACGGTTGGTGATGCCGCTGGCGGTGGTGCAACGGTTGCTGGGGCTGCCGGGCAAGGTACAGGCGGTGCGGGTTTCCGCCTTGACGGTACCGGAAAACGATTTGTCACGCCGGGCGCGGGATAACCTCGAAGGTCTGTCGGCGGCGGACTATGACCGTTGGTACTGTACGGCGTTTGTTTCATCCATTGCTCACCAGTTGGAAGAGGCCATTTCCGGTTCGGCGGTACATCCGATCTGGCAGGTGGCGGCATCCGAAGGGGTGGTCATCGAAAAGATACAGCTGCTGTTGGCGGTGGTTACCCTCGCGGCGTTGGCGGCGTCGGCCATGGGTATCGCTTCGCTGATGACCAGTACCATAATGGAACGCTCGCGGGAAATCGGTCTGATGAAAGCGCTTGGCGCACATCAATGGCAGATTATGCTGCTGTTTTATCTTGAAGCGGCCATCAGCGGCGCGTTGGGCGGCATTCTAGGCTGCGCGGCCGGCTGGGGACTGGCGAAAGCCATAGGCCTGATGCTGTTTGGCACCCCGTTGAGCTTTGCCTGGGTAGTGGTGCCCAGCGTATTGGTGGTGGCCATTTTGATTGCGGTCATCGGCACGTGGTTCCCGGCGCGCCGCATCGCCAAGCTTTATCCGGTCGAGGTCCTGTATGGCAATTAACCGCGCCGCGGCGCTGCCGTTCGCCGGGGGCAATGGCGTTAAACGCCAGGGCGGCGTAGTGGATAGCATGTTTTGGCTGCTGGTGTTCCGGGCGCTGCGCCTAAGAATGCAGCGGGTGGCGGTGGTATTTGCCGCCTTGACGGTCGGCGCCGCCATCGTTACCGCCATGGCGTCGGTCTATTTTGATATTAATGCCAAAATGAGTCAGGAGCTACGCACCTTTGGCGCTAATTTTTATATTGGTCCCGGCCATGGCAACGCCCTGTCGGAGGAGACACTGCAGCCGATTATTGATGGCGCGCCGAAGGGGCTGATTAACGCCGCTAGCCCTTATCTGTACGGGATGGCCCGTACAGAATTGGCCAAGGTGGTGCTGATGGGGGTCTGGTTTGACGCCCTCCCGCGCCTGGTGCCTTACTGGCAGGTGACCGGCGATTGGATCGGCGTCAACTTCGACGATCGCCACGCGATGATCGGCGTCAAATTGGCGGCGAATTTACATGTTAAACTCGGCGACCCAGTGGTGCTGGTTGAAGGGCAACAGCGTCACAGCCTGCAGATCAAAGGGATCGTGGAAGCCGGCGACGCAACCGACAATATGCTGATCGTCAATCTGGATTTGGCGCAGCAGTGGCTGCATCAGCCCGGCGGTATCAGCGACGCCATGTTCAGTGTTAATAACGATCTGGGCCAGGTGGATGCGTTTGCCCACGGATTGCAGCGGCGCTATCCGGATCTGGATGTGCGGCCGATCCTTAAGGTTTCGGCGTCCGAAGGACAGGTACTGGATAAGATCAAAGGTCTGATGGGGCTGGTATCGGCGGTGATTCTGATCCTCTCATCCTTATGTGTCAATACCACGCTGATGGCCATCGTGGGCGAACGCTCACGGGAATTTGCCCTGCAAAAGGCGCTGGGCGCCAGCTCCCGTGATATTAGCCTGCAAATGCTGGCGGAAACCGGCATTATTGCGCTGGCCGCGGTGGTCTGCGGTAGCCTGATCGGCTTTATATTGGCGCAGATACTGGGTCATGCGGTATTTAACGCCGCCATTGCCCTGCGCGCGCCGGTTTTTCCGCTAACCCTGGTGTTGTCTTTGCTGGTGGCGGCGGCGGCGGCCATTGTGCCGGTGCGGCGTGCTCTGCATGTTGAACCGGCGCTGGTCCTGAAAGGAGAATAGTTTATGGCGTTACCCATTCGACTGGTGCAACCGCAGCCGGCGGCGGAATATGTGATCGAAACGCGCGGGCTGTTTAAACGTTTCGGTAAAGTCACCGCCCTAGACGATATTAATATTCGTATCCGGCGCGGGGAGTTCGTGGCGTTTATGGGCGCATCCGGCTCAGGTAAGACCACGCTGATGAATATTCTGACCTGCCTGGATACCGCTAGCGAAGGCCAGGTATTGCTCGACGGGGTTGATGCCGCCGCGCTGGACGATGAAGGGCGGCGGGTCTTTCGCGCGCAGAAAATCGGCCTGGTTTTCCAACAGTTCCATTTAATTCCGTTTCTGACCGCGCTGGAAAACGTCATGTTGGCGCAGCACTACCATAGCGTGGTGGATGAACCTGCCGCCCGCGCGGTGCTTGACCGGGTGGGGCTCGCTGAACGCGTTGGCCATCTGCCCAGCCAGCTCTCGGGGGGGGAACAGCAGCGCGTCTGTATTGCCAGGGCATTGGTCAATGAACCACCGGTGGTTTTTGCCGACGAGCCGACCGGTAATCTGGACGAAGAAAATGAACAGCGGGTACTGGATTTACTGACCGATCTGCACCGGCAGGGACGGACCATCGTTATGGTGACCCATAACCCGGATTTAGGGCGTTTTGCCGATCGTATCATCCGCTTGCAGCATGGTAAGTTTTTAGGTGAGGAGACTATTCATCATGAACTGGCGTCACGCGGTTAGGCTTATCGGCCTATTGCTTTTACTCGCCGGACTGCCGGGCTGTAAAGAACAACGGGTGGCCATTGGCGCCCCGGCGCCGGCGCTGGCCGCGTTCGATCTCGGCGGCCAGCCGGTGGGACTGGAAAAATGGCGCGGCAAATCCGTATATTTGACCTTTTGGTCGTCCGACTGCGGCGGATGCGCCGCCGATATGCATACCCTGCAGCAGCTGACCGACGTATATGGTGATCGGCTGGTGGTGGTCGCGGTGAATACCGATCCGCAACAGACGGACCTCGCGCCTTTCATCGCGGGACTGCATATCCGCTATCCGGTGGTTCGCGATCAGATGGGTATCACTAAAGAACGTTATGAGGTAGTAGGTACGCCGACCTCCTACCTGCTTAACCCGCAAGGCCGGGTAGTGGAAATACACCAGGGGTTGCGAGGTGAAGCGGCTTTGACCGCCATGTTCAAACAAGCGCAGCAGGATAAAACATGAAAAGGCTATTGCTAGGTGCCCTGTTATACGCAATTTGCTGGCCGCTGATGGCGGCCCCGGATGGCGCGCAAAAATATTCCCAGGGCTGTGCGGACTGCCATGGGCGCAAGGCCGATCGTCTGGCCTTCGGCAAGGCGCCGCCGTTGATATCGTTAAGTCGTGAACAGTTGGTGTCCGCCCTGACCGACCGCCGGGACGGGAAAATTCCCACTAGCGGGGCGGAGCAGCGCGCCAAGCAGGCGCTGAGCGATGAGGATATTCAGGGTTTGGCGGACTATATTCGCTCGCTTGCCCCGGCCGCCGCAGGCGATGCCGCAAGGTAGTGAATTGATTTTGAGAATGATCCGGGCGTATTTTTTCACCGTTGGCGGCAAAATCTGACTATAGTTATGATGACGTAATTCATCAAAACACGGAGAAAAAAAATGGTAAACCAGACAGAACCTACCCAACCGAATGAAACTCATGTTGATGATGACGTGCAGTTGCTATCTGACACGCTAGAAGAGGTACTGGCCTACTCCGGCGACAAGGCGGATCAAAAGTATGTAGAGCTGAAAAACCGTGCTGAAGCGGCGCTGGATGATGTTAAAACCCGCATTAGCAATGCCTCGGATAATTATTATTACCGTGCCAAACAGGTGGTGTACCGTGCCGATGATTATGTCCAGGAAAATCCATGGCATGGGGTAGGTATCGGCGCCTCCGTGGGGCTGGTGGTCGGGCTACTGCTGGCGCGTCGTTGACCTAGGCTTGCGGCTGGTTGCTACAACCAGCCTGAAATTCCTCCGCCGGCCGGCGGCAACTGCGCCGGCTTTGCATCGGATTCCGACCAAAACCCCCCGGTTCCCGGCATACTAACCACCTGGTTAATTCAGTTTTATTATACTTAGTTCAGCTAATCTTTCGTTTTTACCTCCTTCAACCGTATAATCCCCACTCTTATTTAGGTTATGGCCGCAGGGGAAGTGATGCTGTCGTTACTCAAAACATCGCTGCAACAGCATATAGACGCGGGTATCCCCGCGGGTCCCGGTGTATATCAAATTACCATTCCCTGGTCACCCGGCGCCCATGTGCCGATGCTTGACTGGTTAAACTCATCGCCCCTCTATCCCCAGTTCTATTGGCAAGATCGCCAAGGCATCCAGGAAACGGCGGCCTGTGGCCAATTAGTGGCGTTTTCCCACATTGGTCAGGCCGAGGCGTTCCTGGCCGAACATAGCGCGACGCCTTCGCTGCGGTTGTGGGGCCTCAACGCCTTCGGTCGCGGCGACGGCGAGCCGGAAAGTTATCTGTTCCTGCCCCGGCTAATGTGGCGGCGGGAGGGACAAGCACATGTGCTCATCATTAATGTGGCCAGCCAGGTTTCGCTGCGCGCCGATGCGCTGGAATTTTTGGCGGCGCTGGATGACTTGACCCCGGCGCAGGCGCTGCGCCCTTGGTCCGCCCGCCTGCTTGAGTCGATTCACCTTCCTGCCAAGCGGCAGTGGCAACGGTTAGTGTCCTTGGCTCTTGAGAGCCTGGGGCAAGGGGAGTTGACCAAAGTGGTCCTGGCCCGGCGCACGCGGCTAGTATTTGACGGCATACTGAATCCGACGGCGTTGATGGCCGCCAGCCGCCGGGTCAATCACGACTGTTACCACTTTATGCTGGCCTGGTCGCCGGGGCGGGCCTTTTTAGGTTCCAGTCCGGAGCGGCTCTATCGGCGCAGCCATGATCGCCTGGACACCGAAGCGCTGGCCGGTACGGTGGCCAGCCATAGCCCGACCGCCACGCCGGACCAATTGGCCGACTGGTTGATGAATGATGATAAAAACCAACGTGAAAACCTGCTGGTGGTGGACGATATATGCCAGCGGCTGCGATCGGCGGCCTCCTCCCTGGACGTGATGCCGCCGGAAATCGTCCGGCTGCGTACCGTACAGCATTTGCGGCGCACCATCCAGGCGCGGTTGACCTGCGTCGGCGAAGCCCGCTGCCTGGCCATGCTCCAGCCGACCGCGGCGGTGGCTGGCTTGCCGCGCGGCGCGGCGCGGGAGTTCATTGCCCGCCACGAACCTTTTGATCGGCAATGGTATGCTGGTTCAGCCGGTTTTTTGTCCACCGGCCAGGCGGAATTCTGCGTCTCATTACGCTGTGCTCAACTGGAGCAACAGGATTTATGGCTGTATGCCGGTGCCGGCATCGTTGACGGTTCCGATGCGGATCAGGAGTGGCGGGAGGTGGATAATAAGGCCGCCGGCATGCGAACCCTTTTGGTCCAAGGGGATGAGAATCCCGGAGAAGTTGCCTAATACGGGGTTATATCAAAACCCCGCCGGCTGAACAAAATATAATGCAGCCTTGGCAACTCTGGCTCTCTAACAACGGGTGCGTAACCACTATGCTTTCAACGCTGTTTAATCGTAGCTGGGCAAAGGTGCTGATAGAAACGCTGACGCGTCATGGGGTGCGTCATATCTGCATCGCGCCCGGCTCTCGCTCCACGCCGCTAACCTTGGCTGCGTCAACGCACCACGCACTGGTATGCCATACTCATTTTGATGAACGGGGACTGGGGCATCTGGCCTTAGGACTGGCCAAGGCTTCTCGTCAGCCGGTGGCGGTGATCGTCACGTCCGGCACCGCGGCGGCCAATCTCTACCCCGCGGTTATCGAAGCCAGTCTTACCGGTGAAAAACTGATTATGCTGACCGCTGACCGGCCACCCGAGCTGATTGACTGTGGCGCCAATCAGGCCATCCGGCAACCCGGACTGTTTAGCGCGTTCGCCGGGCGGCGAGTGGACTTGCCCCGTCCGTCTGCGGATATTTCGGCGCGCTGGCTGGTCTGTACCCTAGATGAGGCGCTGTCGGCGCCGGAAGCCGGCGCGGTTCATATCAACTGTCCGTTTGCCGAGCCGTTATATGGCCCGGACGCAGAGGCGCCGGATGAATGGTCTCAGGCGCTGGGGGACTGGTGGCATAGCAAACAGCCCTGGCTGGCCGTGTCGCGAAGCGAAGGGTATGCGGAGGTTCTCAACGAGCAAGCGGATTGGGCGCAATGGCGTGAACGTAAAGGTGTGATCATTGCCGGACGAATTCCGGTGGAGCAGGGCGCTCGTCTGGCGGCCTGGGCCGAACGGTTAGGCTGGCCGCTGATTGGCGATGTCTTGTCGCAAACCGGCCAACCGCTACCCTTTGCCGACTTATGGCTGGCACACCCAGACGCGCGGCGCCTGTTGCAGCAAGCTGAACTGGTGATCCAGTTTGGCGGCAGTCTTACCGGCAAACGCTTGTTACAATGGCAGGAGCAGTGTCGGCCGCGGGAGTTTTGGCTGGTCGACCCGTTGCCCGGCCGTCTCGATCCCGCCCATCATCGGGGACGGCGAATCATCGCCCCGATAGGTGGTTGGCTCGACCGGCATCCCGCCATATCGCGGACACCCTGGGCCGAGGCCTTAACCGACTATGTCGCCGTGGCGCGCCGGCATATTTCCCTGGGACTGGCGGACCGTCTGGGCGAGGCTCAGATGGCTCACCGGATAAATGAGTTATTGCCGGAGAAGGGGGGAGTATTTATCGGCAACAGCCTAACCGTTAGACTGGTGGATGCGTTGGCGCAACTGCCAATGGGCTACCCCGTCTACGGCAATCGGGGCGCCAGTGGTATTGACGGCCTGCTTTCCACCGCTGCCGGCGTGGCGCGGGCCGGCAATAAACCGCTTTTGGTGTTGGTGGGGGATCTGTCCACGCTCTACGATCTCAATGCGTTGGCCCTGTTTCGCCATAATGCCGCTCCGGTGGCTATCGTGGTGATCAATAATGACGGTGGGCAAATCTTCTCCATGTTACCTACGCCGGAGTCGATGCGTGAACGTTTTTACGTCATGCCGCAGCGGATTGAATTTCGTCATGCGGCGGCGCTGTTTGGTTTGCATTACCGGCAACCGGACAATATGGTCGATCTGTGCGAGTGTATCAATCAGGTCTGGAGTCAAGCCGCCGAGGGTGCCGCGACCTTGATTGAGCTAAAGGTCGCTCCCCATGAAGGCGCTGAGGTATTTAGCCAATTGGTGGCGGGGATGGCGGGTTTATGACCCCGGCGACGGCAACATGGGCGGCAACCATCAGATCGGGGGGCGATCAATCCCGCCCCTATCTGGTTTGGCTGCATGGCCTGCTCGGGACCGGTGAAGACTGGTCGCCGATATTACCTTTTTTCAGCGATTGGCCGCAGGTGACTCTGGATTTGCCGGGGCACGGTGGTTCAACGAGCGTTGAGGTAAGGGACTTTGCGGAGGCTTCCCTGGGCCTGTCCCGGACCTTGGCCGCACTGAAAATCCGGCGCTATGTCCTGATGGGTTATTCCCTTGGTGGCCGCATTGCGCTATACCATGCGTGCCGCGATCGCGGCGCGGGATTATGCGGTCTGTTTGTCGAGGGCGCGCATCCAGGTTTGGTCGATAGGACGATGCGCGAGCAGCGGTTGCAGCATGATCTGGAATGGGCGCGACGCTTTAGCCAGCGATCGATGGCCGGTGTGTTGGCCGAATGGTATCGTCAGCCGGTCTTTAGTGATTTAACCGCATCCCAACGCTGGCAACTCTGTGCCCGGCGCGGCAATAATAACGGTGTCGCCGTTGCCGGTATGCTGGCCGCCACTTCGCTGGCGCGACAGCCCAATTTATTACCTGAGTTACAAACACTGTCTCTGCCGTTCGGGTATCTGTGCGGCGAACGGGACGAAAAATTCTCCGGTCTGGCACGGCAGGAACGGCTGCCGTTTTCGCTGGTGCCCGGGACGGGACATAATGCTCACCGGGGCAATCCCCCGGCTTTTGCCGGCCTGCTCCTTCCCCTGCTGGCACCGCTTATTAAAGGAACCCATGATGCTTAAACCTAGCGAAGAAACCTGGTACGCCCCTACCGACTGGCGCGACTGCAGCGGAGATTTTGTGGATATCCGCTATCATAAGTCCGCTGATGGCATCGCCAAAATCACCATCAATCGCCCTCAGGTGCGCAACGCTTTTCGTCCGCTGACGGTCAAAGAAATGATCCTGGCACTCTCCGATGCTCGTTATGACGACGGTATCGGTGTGATTATCCTCACCGGCGAGGGTGACCTGGCCTTTTGTTCCGGCGGCGACCAGAAAGTGCGCGGTGATTACGGCGGTTATAAAGACGACAGCGGCGTGCATCATCTGAATGTGCTGGATTTCCAGCGGCAAATCCGCACCTGTCCGAAACCGGTGGTGGCGATGGTGGCCGGCTATGCCATCGGCGGTGGCCATGTGCTGCATATGATGTGTGATCTTACGCTGGCGGCGGACAACGCTATTTTCGGCCAGACCGGACCAAAAGTCGGCTCGTTTGACGGCGGCTGGGGCGCGGCCTATATGGCGCGCATTGTCGGACAGAAAAAAGCCCGTGAAATCTGGTTCCTTTGCCGCCAGTACGACGCGCAGCAGGCGTTGGATATGGGGTTGGTCAACACCGTCGTGCCCTTGGCCTCTCTGGAAAAAGAAACCGTGCGCTGGTGCCGGGAGATGTTGCAAAACAGCCCTATGGCGCTGCGTTGCCTAAAGGCCGCATTAAACGCCGACTGCGACGGCCAGGCCGGACTGCAAGAGCTGGCGGGTAATGCCACCATGTTGTTTTATATGACCGAAGAAGGCCAGGAGGGCCGTAACGCCTTTGTTGAAAAACGTCTACCCGATTTCAGCAAATTTAAACGGAATCCCTGATGCGTAGCGCGACGCTTTATGGCTACAGTCTGCCCATGGACGCCGGTGTGGTATTGCGCAACCAGCGCCTGAAAAGCCGCGACGGCCTGGTGGCGGTCCTGGAACAGGATGGGCAGGTAGGCATAGGCGAAATCGCGCCGCTGCCCGGCTTTAGCCGTGAGACGCTTGCCGAGGCAAGCGCGGCGGCGCTGGTTGTGTTGCATGCCTGGGCGGCCGGTGAAACTGGCGGGCCAGCGGAACGGGATCCGATGAATGTTTTGAGCGGCGGGCGGGCGTCGCCGCCGTCGGTGGCTTTTGGCATCAGCTGTGCGTTAGCCGAACTGGCGGGGCGGCTGCCCGAGGTCAATACCTGGCAAACCGTGCCCTTATGCCCCGGCCATCCCGATAGGCTATTGCCGATGCTTGCGGCATTGCCCGGCACAAGAATCATCAAACTCAAGGTCGGCATAGATGAACCGACCCGCGACAGCCTGACGGTTAACCAACTGCTTGCGGCGGTGCCGGATTTGCATGTGCGGCTGGATGCCAATCGCAGCTGGACGTCGGCGCAGGCCGCCGTTTTCGCCCGCAACCTCGATCCTGCCGCGATCGAGCGCATCGACTTTATTGAGGAGCCTTGTCCGATCCCGGCTCAATCGCTGGCCTTTGCCCAGGATAGCGGCATCGCCATCGCCTGGGATGAAAGCCTGCGTGAGCCGGATTTTATCCTTGCCGCGCGTCCGGGCGTCGCGGCGGTGATCATAAAGCCTTCTCTGACCGGCAGCCTGGACGCATGCCGCACGCTGATTCTGCAGGCACAGCGGGCCGGCCTGTCGGCGGTCATCAGTTCGTCCATCGAATCCAGCCTGGGCCTGAGCCAACTTTCGCGCCTGGCCGGTTGGCTGACGCCGCTGGCGCAGCCGGGCCTGGATACTTTATCCCTGATGCGGTCCCAGCTTATCCGGCCCTGGCCGGGTAGCCCGTTACCGTTAATCACCTTGGATCAACTCGCACCGATCGCCACGTTTCCCTAACGGGCACAGTCGTTGCGGTGGGAACAATAATGAAAATGCAATTATGATAACTTTTGATACCTGGCCCTGGCAGCATTGGGCGCTGCTGACGCCGCATAGCATCGCCCTGCGCACGCCCGGCGCCGATATGAGCTGGCGCAGCCTGGCGGCCCGTATCGAAGACCTGGCCTGCGCATGGCGGCAGGCCGGGGTTACGGTGGACTCCGGCGTGGCGCTGCGTGGCAAAAATCAGCTGGAGCTCTTGCTGGCTTATTTGGCCGCGTTGCAATGTGGCGCCCGGGTGCTGCCAATAAACCCACAACTGCCCACGGCGCTGTTGGCGCAGCGCCTACCCACGCTGAATATAGACTTTGGCTGGTGCGCCGATGGCTTGAGCTGGGGGGAAGATATCGTTGCTCTTACTTTCTCCGATCTGCCTTCAAGCGGTTCCCTTGCCCTGGCCTGGCAGGTCAATCGATTGGCGACGTTAACGTTGACGTCGGGTTCCAGCGGCCAACCCAAGGCGGCTGCCCACACGTTCGCCGCCCATTTGGCCAGTGCGGAAGGCGTGATCGAATTGATGGATTTCCAGCATCGTCACAGCTGGCTGTTATCACTGCCGTTGTACCATGTTTCAGGGCAGGGCATCGTCTGGCGCTGGCTGGCGACGGGCGCCACCATCGGGCTGGCTTCGGACATACCATTGGAGCAGGCGTTGGCGGGATATACTCACGCCTCGCTGGTGCCGACCCAACTATGGCGGCTGCTGCGCGGCGGGATTTCCGGGTTGCGTCTACAGGACGTCCTGCTCGGCGGCGCGTCTATCCCGACCGATCTGACCCGGCAGGCGGAAGCGCTTGGCATCCGGTGCTGGTCTGGCTATGGATTGACCGAGTTTGCCTCCACCGTTTGCGGCAAGCGTGCTGATTTGTCCCCCGGAGTGGGTATACCGCTGCGGGGCAGGGAGGTCCGGTTGGTGGACAACGAGGTTTGGCTGCGGGGAAGCAGCATGGCGTCGGGCTATTGGCAACAGGGCCGATTAGTGCCATTGACCGATGAAGGCGGGTGGTTTCATACGCGCGATGGTGGCCGTTTTGTGGAAGGAGAATTGCATATCACCGGTCGGCTGGACAACGTATTTTTCTGCGGGGGCGAGGCGGTTCAGCCAGAAGATGTCGAGCGGGTTCTGGCCACACATCCGGCCGTGCGGCAATCCTATGTGGTACCCGTGGACGATGCGGAGTTTGGTCAACGGCCGGTGGCGATCGTCGATGCGGATGCCCCCTTCACCGAGCTGCGTGGATGGCTGGAACCGCTGCTGGCGCCTTGGCAGCGGCCGGTGGCGTTCTTTTCTTTGCAGCAGGCTCTCGCGGTGGGAACGACGGAAAACACGGCACCGGGGCAACCGATTGCTCCTGACCATGGCGGTATTAAAATCCCCCGCAGCCAGCTTAGGGAATGGGTGGCGGCGCAATTACCATTAAATCGCTAAAGAAAGGTTGTGTTTGTCGGGCCGGCTTTCTAAAGTGGCGGTATAAAGATCATAGGAGAGAAGCATGCTTAGGGTAGAAATGC